>JARXKR010000183.1 GCA_030271565.1 Pseudomonadota bacterium | reverse complement strand
ATGGCCGAAGAAATGCGCCGCGATTCCACCGTCTTCGTGATGGGTGAAGAAGTTGCGCAATACCAGGGCGCCTACAAAGTCACCCAAGGCCTGCTCGACGAATTCGGGCCCAAGCGCGTGATCGACACCCCGATCACCGAATATGGTTTCGCCGGAATCGGTGCCGGTGCGGCGATGGGTGGCCTCAGACCCATCGTCGAGTTCATGACCTTCAACTTCGCGATGCAAGCGATTGATCACGTGATCAATTCGGCGGCCAAGACCAATTACATGTCGGGCGGGCAGATGCGCTGCCCGATCGTGTTCCGCGGACCCAACGGTGCCGCAACGCGCGTCGGGGCGCAGCACAGCCAGAACTTCGGTCCGTGGTACGCCAGCGTTCCCGGGTTGATCGTGATCGCGCCGTACGATGCGGCCGATGCCAAGGGACTGCTCAAGGCGGCGATCCGCAGCGACGATCCGGTTGTGTTCCTCGAGAACGAGCTGATCTACGGCCGCAGCTTCGAACTGCCCGAACTCGACGATCACGTGCTGCCAATCGGCAAGGCGCGGATCATGCGTGAAGGCAGCGATGTGACCATCGTCTCCTATTCGATCGGGGTCGGCCTGTCGCTCGAGGCCGCCGAGACGCTGGCGGGGGAGGGGATCGAGGCCGAAGTGCTTGACCTGCGCACCCTGCGCCCGCTCGACCGTGAGGCGGTGCTGACCTCGCTGGCCAAAACCAACCGGCTGGTCATCGCCGAGGAGGGCTGGCCGACCTGCTCGATCGCGTCGGAAGTGATGGCGCTGTGCATGGAAGATGGCTTCGACCACCTCGACGCGCCGGTCCTGCGGGTCTGCGATGAAGACGTCCCGCTGCCCTATGCGGCGAACCTCGAGAAGCTGGCGCTGATCGATGCGCCGCGCATCGCCGCCGCAGTGCGCAAGGTCTGCTACCGCTAGGCTTCAGCCGAACGTACCGTCAGTGCCGATCCGGGCGTTGCCGGTGTGCAGATTGCAGTTTTGCACCGGATCGGGTGAGCCCGCGTCGCGCTGGTAGATCTGGTTGAGGTCACGGTTGTCGCGCACGGTAAACGATGCGATCGAGGTAATGTCGAGGCTGCCGAGGAACTGCGCCGAGACCAGCGGCTGGTAGGTGTAACTCACCTCGACGAAGATCACGGCATCGCCGGGCTGTGCGATGACCTGTTCGTCGGCCGGGCCCATCCCGGCGGTACCCAGGTCGTCGCCTTCACTGCCATAAGCCGGTGCGTAATTTTTGAGTCCGCGGCAGCGCTGCCAATGGATGTATTGGTGGGTCGTCGCATCTTCGACCTCGAGACTCGAGATGATCACCCGGCCATTGTCATAGAGCCCGAGCTTGCCGGCCTGAACCTGTGCGCCATAAATCACGTCGTTGATGTCGCTCTCGTAAATCCGGCGGTTTTGCAGCGTGCTGGTATCGCCGACGCGGCTGGCGTTGTCGGCGATATGTTCGGTGAGCTGGCTGACCTTCATGTTGACCAGCGCGTAGTTGGCCTCTTCTGAACCCCACAGTCCCGCAGTCAGCAGGAACGGGGCGCCCAACGCGAATTCGACCATGGCAACGCCCGAGCGGTTGCGCAGCAGGTCGCGCAGGCGGGTGAGGACGGTCATGGGCAATTACCTGTTACCGGGGCCGGATTGACCGATTGCTGGCCGTAAGGCTGGTTGCGCAGCACAGTCGCGGCGTTCATCGTGAAATCATTTGTCTGGCCCGGGATGAACGCGGCGACCGGGAAGGGGCGATGGTAATTGACCGTAACGGTGTAGAGTACCGCATCGCGTGCGCCGCCAAAGCCGGCCTTGCCGCGATCCAGATCCCACGCCCCGTTGCCGTTGGCATCCTCGAACGGCTCGCCGTGATTGCAGGTGCCGTCTTTGTCGACGTCGGTGTAGTCTTCGGGGCGGCCCGCCTCGGTGAAGCTGCTGTAGGCGCGGCGATCGAAGGCGAGGGTGGCCGAGGGGGCAACCGCCCGTACTGCCGTGGTGACGATCGCATCTAGCTGCGCATCCTTGCCGCTTGCGCCTTCGATAGACGAATTACGCGCGGCGTTCTGGATCGCGCCTTGCAGCATTTCGGTGGTGTACATGTTGAAGGCAAGGTCGAGCAGACCCATCAGCATCAGCAGCAAGACCGGCGCGATCAGCGCAAATTCGATGATGGTTACGCCGCGTTCGTCGCACAGCAGAGAAGGGCGGCGCTTCGTCATTTGGAGATCCGCAGGTCCCCGACCTGAGTAGCGATTTTGTTGAAGGCGTCGCTGAGTTCGGAGGCATTGCTGGCTTCGAACGCGTGGCCGGGTCCGGCGCATTCGCTCAACATCGGATTGAGGCTGGTGCCAAAGCTTACCACCCAGACCGTAATGTTGCGCTTCTTCACTTCGTTGCACGCGACGGTGAATCGGTTTTCGACCACCTTGGTCAGGGTAAGCGGTGAACCCGGCGACCAGCGCCGGTAGGGCTGCTCGATCGGTTCAATCCCGTAAGTGCCATAAGTGACGTCAAGCGGCGCCGTCTGGCCGTCGGTCAGGAAGATCAGGTTACGGCGAGTGGACTTGCCATCGATGTCCGCATTTTCGCCGGCGAATATTCCCGTCGGCGAAAGCAGGCGCCCACCCCAGATCATGCCGATGTCGTGATAGGTGCTGCCGCGAGCCTGAAGATTATCGACGTAGGTCGAGATCTGGGCTGCGCTCATTTCGCCCAGTTTGCGTGCCGGCGAAGGGCAGGCTGAAAGGCCCGCCCATTGCGCGTTGAGATAGTCCCACTTGTAGTCGATCGGCCCGCGCGAAAATGTGCCTGACCCGCGCCCGTTCAGGCCGCGCACGAATGAGGCGTCGTGGAGCATCGGTCGCCATTGTGTATCGGGGTTAGCGGGGTCGGGGACCCGGTCTAGGTCGAGGTCCATGGCGCGGGCAAAATCGACATCGTTGTAGTCATTGATTTCGTACGTCGAGCGTTCCTCGACACAGCCGCTGAACCAGGTGGTCATGTCAGAAGGCCTGCGCGGATCGCCAGCCATGTCTGGAAAATTGATGGTATTCCATACTTTCATCGTATCGGCAGGTGTATCTTTGAGCGAGGATACATCGACTGTGACCGATTGGTAGTGCCAGTCGTAAACGGGGATCACCTTGTTGCCCTCGTTCTTGTAACTGTAGATGTAGCGGTAGTCGGTATCGATCACCGGCGTGGAAACCACGTTTCCGTTATCGGCGTAGGTGCAGTTTGAGTGCGAACCGTTGACAATATATTCGGTGTTTTCAGTTCCATCGGGATCGACCCAATAACGCACAGTGGTCCATGTTCGCGTATCGCCGGGGCAACTGGAAGTGAGGGTCGATGATCCGGTGGCCTCGGTGCCGCTCACATAAGTCCAGTTCTCTGTGAACACTGGCCCCATTTCGGTCGTCCCCGTGTCGTGCTGGACGCGGCCTTGATAGTGCCAGCTGTTCACCATCCAGTCGGGCTTGAGCAGCCCGCCGACGTTGACGTTGCTCGAATACGGAACAAAGCCGTACCTGATCCGGGTGCCCGCGGTCTTGCTGCCTTCAAGCTGGGCGTGGAACGCCTTCACGACCTGGCGCAGCACATCGATCTTGGGCGCGCTGTCGCCGGGATTGGTATCGGCCATGGATCCGGTGGTATCGAGCACGAACATGACGTCGGTGTTGGAGAAATTGAGCCGCGCCTCGCACTTCACCTGAATCGGAATTTCTGAAAAACCAAACACCTTCATGATGGTGGTCGGCACCGCTACGGTTGCATTGCCGGAAATTGCAAAATCCGGTTCCAAAGTCATGGCGAAGCTGCGCCGCACTGTGCCATAAGCGCCGTCTCGGTAATTCAGATTGAAGAACCGGTTGCCGATTGCTGCAACATCGCCGGGGACCACCCCGGTGCTAACCACGGACGAACCGAGCTTCTTGCGCGCTGCCAAAACGCCCGAATCGCAGGCCTGCTGCAACCGGCTTTGCGACAAGTAGCTGCGCCCCATATCGATCCCGCCGCCGACCATCGCGAGGAGCGGAACCAGTGCGGCTGCGATCATCGCCAGCGTGCTGCCGGCGCGGTCGTGCAGCAGCATCGTCGCTGCGGCTTTGATCCTGGTTATGGCAGCGCATTGAGTCACAGGCAGGGTTGTGTCCCGATTATTCGCTTGTGCCATAGCGCGCCCGGGTAACCCGCTGGCTTACGGGAATGGTTAATTTAGTGAGGTTGTTTCGCGATTTCGCGGATCAGGACGGTATGAC
>JARXKR010000182.1:2937-4313 GCA_030271565.1 Pseudomonadota bacterium | reverse complement strand
CGCAAATGCCCGATCTGCCGCAAACCGCGCAGCCAGGAATTCGCACCGTTCTGCTCGTCGCGGTGCAAGGACCGCGATCTGGTGCGCTGGCTCGACGACGGCTACGCCCTGCCCGTCCCGCCGTCGCAGGATGAGGACGAAGGCGAGCCATAATGGGGTTGCCAATCGCGGCAGCCTTCGCCATAGGCGCGCTTCCAGCCGCCCGGTGGACCTGTTGCAGGACCGCCAAGGCAGCCTGGCCCGGGTAGCTCAGTTGGTAGAGCAGCGGATTGAAAATCCGCGTGTCGGTGGTTCGAATCCGCCCCCGGGCACCACTATTCTTTTACTTTGCTCCACGCCGCCAACGCCCGCGCGCGCGCCTCCGCGTGGCCGATCAGCTTGGCCGGATACCCGCGGACCTGCAACGCCGGATCATGGATCTCGCCGCCGGATAGATGCGCGAGTTCGGGCACCCATTCGCGGATATATCCCGCTGCATCGAACTTGGCCGACTGGCTGAGCGGGGCCATGATCCGCACGAACATCTGCGCGTCGATCCCGCTGCCCGCCGCCCACTGCCAGTTGACCGCGTTGGAGCCGTAATCGGCATCGACCAGCGTATCCCAAAACCATTGCTCGCCGCGCCGCCAGTCAAGCAGCAGGTGTTTGATCAGGAACGATGCGGCGATCATCCGCACCCGGTTGTGCATCCAGCCGGTGTGCCAAAGCTGGCGCATCCCGGCATCGACGATCGGATAGCCGGTGCGGCCTTGCTGCCATGCCTGGAGGTCGGCTTCGGCCTCGGTGCCATCGCGCCAAACGAGCCGCTCAAACTGCGGTTTGGCATTTGTGCCGCCGTAATCGGGCAGCTGGACAATGACGTTCTGCGCATAGTCTCGCCAACCCAGCTCGCCGAGAAAGGTGCCGACCGAGCCGCCCTTTTCCGCCAGCCGGTGCCACACGGTAGCGGGTGATATCTCACCGAAATGGAGATGTGGGGAAAGCCGGGAGGTGCCTTCTTGTGAGGGCAGGTTGCGTGTGGCCTCATAGGCCTTGGCATGATCAGAGAAGTCGTCCAGTCGCTCGTGTGCCCCGACTTCACCCGGGGTCCATTCGGCGCGGAAGCCAGCGGCCCAATCGGGGTGGCTGGGAAGCAAGCCCCAATCCTCCAGCCGATCCGTTGCAGGCCATTGGTCTGGCACGGGGAACCTGTCCGGCGCGGCTTGAGGCTTGGGCGGCGGCAGGATCTGCTCCTGCAAGGCGCGCCAGAACGGGGTGAAGATCTTGAACGGCGTTCCGCCGCCGGTGAGCACGGAGCCCGCCGGAGCGAGGTAGTTGCCGTGGTGCAGGTGCAGCGTCAGCGCCTTGGCAACCCCACGCTCGGCATTGCGCCACCA
>JARXKR010000182.1:0-2837 GCA_030271565.1 Pseudomonadota bacterium | reverse complement strand
GCCACGGTGACAAATCCGGCGATCAGCGCCGCGATCACCGAATTGGTCGAGCCCCGGCGCGAGAACAACGCGGTGAAATAGACCCCGAGCAGCCCGGCATAGGCAAACACCATCACTTGCAGCGCAAATTCGAGCAACGGCTTGTCACTGGCGCGCTGCCAATAGAAGCTGACCACTGCAAAGCCGAACATCGCGACACCGGCGAACGCCATGCCCCAGCGTCCGGCGCGGACGAAATGGCGCTCCTCCGCCCCGCCGCGCCGGTCTTTCCACGGGCGGTAGAAATCCTGCACCATCACGCTCGACATAGCGTTGAGCGCGGAGTTGGTGGTGGCAATGGCCGCGGCAAACACCCCGGCTGTGACCAGTCCGCGCAGACCCGGCGGCAGCTGGGTCAGGATGTAATGCATAAAGGTGCTGATCTTCTGGCCTTCGAACGTGGTGCCCAGCGTCAGCGCCTGCCCGCCCATCAGTTCAGGCCGCTGATAAACCACGTGGAGCAGCAGCCCGATGGTGATGAACATGAACACCACCGGCAGCGTGGCAATCAGCGACAGGATCAGGCCGCGCACGCCGGTTTTGGCATCCTTCGAGGCGAGCAACCGCTGGGTCACGTCCTGGTCGGTCCCGGTCGAGGCGACGTAAAGCAGCGAAACGCCGAAGATCACCGCGGGCATGGCAAATGGCTTGGCCGGGTCCCACGACCAGTCAAACAGCCGCAACTTGTCGACCCCGCCGGGGCTGTGCGCCAGCCCGTCGATGATCGCGCCCGCCGGGGCCGGGATCGATGTCCACAGCCAAACCAGCACCGCCAAGGCCGCGCTCAGATAGACCACGAACTGGATCAGGTCGTTGAGGATCACTGAGCGCAGGCCGCCCGCAAAAGTGAAAGCGAACGCTGCGACCATCACCAGCGCAGCGGCGATCACGATCCCGCTGGCATCGACGCTGGCGAACATCACCATCGCGACGGCAATTGCGGCGAGATAGACCCGCGCGCCGCCGGCAAAGACCCGCCCGATCAGGAACATCAGCCCCGCTGCGCGCATTGCCCGGCGCGAGAAGCGCACCTCGAGCAGCTCGTAAACGGTCGTGGCGCGGATCGCGTAGAACCGCGGGATCAGGAACTTTGCGACGAACAGCGCACCGATCAGCCCGCCGATATTGCCCGAGAGGTAAGTGTAATCGTTGCGAAAGCCGTAATCCGGCCCGCCCAGGAAGGTCGCCGCGCTTTGCGTGGCTGAGAGCACCGAGATCGCCGCCATCCACGCCGGGATCGTCCCGCCGGCGAGGAAATAGTCGCGGGTGCTGGTCGCCCGGCGCGGGCGGAAAATCCACCCGCCGGCGAACAGCAGCAACGTGTAGAGCCCGATCACCACCCAATCGAGCAAGGCAAAGGTTGAATGCATGGCGCTGGGTGACAAGTTTCGGTCAGACTTGCAACATCTGCGCGGATGAGGCGTTGTGCACACGATGGATCACAACCGCCCCGCCAAAACTCTGGTGCTGCCGCCACGCGGCTGGCGGATCAGTCGGCGCCATGCATTAATTGCCGCCTCGTCCTGCTGGGCCGGGTTCGCGGTGATCGTCGCGCTGGTGCTGGGAAATCGACTGGCAGCGTTCGACAGCGCGGGCCTGCAGTACTTCCGCACCGGGCCAAACGCGGTGCCATGGGGCCCGCCCGCGCTGCTCGAGGCGGTACGCGATTGGACTGCACTTGGCGGGGTCCTGCTACGCAACCTCTTCGCAGCAATCACGATCGCTGCGCTGCTGCTGGTCCGGCTTCGGCGTGAGGCAACCTTGCTCGCGGCGACGATCCTGAGCGGCTGGGTGGTCAACACGCTGATCAAGGCCACGGTCGGCCGCCCCCGCCCAACCATCGTTTCGCACCTCGCCGAAGCAGGCGGGTCGAGCTTCCCGAGCGGGCACAGCTTCAATTCGGCGGTGGTCTACATGGGTATAGCGCTGGCCCTGGCCTCACTCAGCGCGCAGCGCGGGGTGCGCAGGAGCATGATCACGGGGGCCGCGCTGGTCACCGCGCTGATTGCGGTCAGCCGGGTCTGGCTTGGCGTTCATTACCCCAGCGACGTGCTCGCCGGCTGGCTCGGCGGCATGGGCTGGGCCCTGACCGCCTCGGCGCTGCTCTATCGTCCTGCGCGCGAACTGGCCGACGCAGCAGCACCCGCCATCGAAGCGGCGACGCCAGGCGAATTGCAGAGTTAGATTGGTTCACACGAAGACACGAAGATGTCGCGCTTAGTCGATGCGTCCGTAGTAGTCGTTAGCCACCCGCCGGAGGCCATCTTTGAAGGTGGCTTGCCCGAAGTTCATCAGGAGCCCGAGAGGTAAGTCCATCAGCCGCAAATATGTCAAAACTTGTTTGCCATGCACCGGTGCCAGGCGCTCAATCGATTTGAGTTCGACAACGAGGCATTGCCCGACCAGCAAATCGACTTTGAAAGCGTTGTCTACGACAACGCCGCCGTAGTTCATGCGGATGGAGACTTGTCGCTGAACTGCAATTCCAGCTTGCACAAGAGCAGCTTCGAGCAAGGCCTCGTAAGCCGATTCCAACAACCCCGGTCCCAAATCCCGGTGAATTCTGTAGCCACAATCGATGACTTTGCGAGCAATCGCTTCAAGCTCGTCCGGGCGCAACATCTTCGTGTCTTCGTGTGAACCAAATCTCCCTACTCAACTGTCCAAGTCTGGCCCTTCGCCAGGAGCTTGGCCAGGTCGGTGCTTTTGCCTGCGCGCGCCACCGCATCCTGCCCCAGTACGGCCTCGTCGTAAGTCGGGCGCGGATCGTCGTAGAGCACGCCCAGCGCCATCGGGAA
>JARXKR010000181.1:2891-4339 GCA_030271565.1 Pseudomonadota bacterium | reverse complement strand
TCGAGCATCGACAGCGCCTTGGGGCCGGGGTTCTGCACGCCAACCCGCATCAGCTCGATATTGAGGATCGCGTAGCTGCCGTTGTTGAGGATCACCGTGGTCACGTCGAGCTTTTCGCGGGCCATCGTCCATAGCGCCTGGAGCGTGTACATGCCGCCGCCATCGGCCTGCAGCGCGATCACTTTTCGTTCGGGGCAGGCGACCGCCGCGCCGACTGCCAGCGGCAAGCCCTGGCCGATCGCTCCGCCGGTCAGCTGTAACCAGTCATGCTGCGCCGCACCGGCGCACATCGCATAGGCCGCGCCGCCGCTGGTCGCGCTCTCGTCCGAGACGATGGCATTGGCGGGCAGCAGTTCGGCCAGCACCGCACCGATGTTGCCCGAATTGAGCTTGCCCGGCTCCCACGGGAACTGGGTCGGGGCTTGCATCAGCGCAGGCTCGGCGGGGGCTGCCAGCGCATCGGCCAAAGCGCCCAGCGCCGCGCCTGCATCTTCGCGCATCGAAGCCAGCCGGACCAGCGTTGCGCCCGTCGGGGAGAGCCAGCTCGGCTTGCCCGGATAGGCGAAGAACGAGACCGGCGGCTCGGTCCCGCAGAATACGATAGTCTTGAACTCAGCGAGAAACGCTTCGGCTTGCTCGCCGAAATAGGGCAGCTTCTCGGTCGCCACGCGCCCCGCGCCGCGCTGGTGGCGGGCGGCGAAGGTCTCGGTGATCAACCGCGCGCCGGTTGCGGCGGCGATCCGCCCGGCTTGCACCAGCACTTCGGCGCGCAACGCCCGTCCGCCGAGGAATAATGCCTTGGGGCCATCGCCCTGCAGCGCAGCCGCGGCGGCTGACACGGCTTCGGCTGGGGCATTGGCAGGCTTGGGCAGCACTGGCGCTGCCACCTTGGCGGAACCCTCGGTCCAGGCGTGGTCAGCAGGCACCACCACGGTGGCGATCTTGCCCGGATAGCTTTGCGCGACTGCAAACGCCTCGGCCCCGGCGTGCGCCAGATCGCGCGCCGATTTGGACACCCGCACCCAGTCCGACATCGGCCGCGCCACGCCCATCGCATCCGACGTCAGCGGCGCATCGTAGTGCAAGTGATAGGTCGCATGATCGCCAACCATGTTGATCACGGGTGACCCCGCGCGCCGCGCATTGTGGAGGTTGGCGAGCCCGTTGCCGAGCCCGGGGCCAAGGTGCAGCAGCGTCACCGCCGGCTTGTCCGCCATGCGCCCGTAACCGTCCGCCGCGCCGGTCACCACGCCTTCGAACAGCCCCAGAATGGCGCGCATCCCGTGCTGGCGGTCGACCGCCGCGACCAGCTGCATTTCCGAGGTGCCGGGGTTGGCAAAGCACACTTCGACCCCGCAGTCGCTCAACGTCTCGATAAAGGCTTCGGCCCCGTTCATGCGCAGTTCTCCCTGACCGGCGACGGTAGCGCCGGGGAGGGAGCGCGCAAG
>JARXKR010000181.1:0-2791 GCA_030271565.1 Pseudomonadota bacterium | reverse complement strand
CGATAGGCGGGCAGGCTAAGACCTTTCGCAATCGCGGTGCCGCGCAAGGCGAACCCGGCCAGCGCAGCAAGCGGCCAGACCAGTTCGCGCGGGCTACCCAGCGTCTGGCCCAATGCACACAGCCCTGCCGAAAGCGCCGCCGCAGTCACGTAAATCTCGGGCCGCATCAGGATCGACGGACGCCCGGCCAGCACATCGCGGATGATCCCGCCGACGCAGCCGGTAATCACCCCCATCAGCACCGCCGGGACCAGCGGCAGGCCGAACGCCAGCGCCTTGGCGGTGCCGAGTACGGTGTAGGCCGCCAAACCGGCAGCATCCGCCCATTCGAGCAGCTTTGAGTCCTCGTTTTTGGCCAACCACTTGCGCGGCATAAACCACGCGAGCAGCGCGACCGCGAGGCACACTGGCGCCACCCACGGATCGCGGACCCAGAATACCGGCGCGCCGATCAGCAGATCGCGCACCGATCCGCCGCCCACCCCGGTGACCAGCGCGAAAAAGCTCATGGTGACAAACGTCTGCCGCAGCCGCGCGGCGAGCAAGGCTCCGGTCAACGCGAAGACAGCGGTGCCTGCCAAATCGAGCACCTCGGGGATTTGCGGGATCGCGGCGGGCAAACTCATCGCGCTGCCTTGCGCCGCCGGAACAGCAGCACACTGCCCAGCAGCCCCGATGTGAGCGCGATCCCGCCAAATAACCACAGCAACACATTGCTGGTGTCCTCACGCGTGCGCGGGTCCATGATGTGCAGCCCCCACATCAAATCGTAGGCGCGCCAGAACCGCGTGCGCAGCGCCAGCACCTCGCCGGTGTCCGCATCGATGTAGAGGTGGGTGCCATCGGCGAAGCTCGCTTGCCACGACGGGCGCGGTTTGCGCAAATCGAGCGGGGCGGCTTCGGCGGCAAAGCGGCGCACCGCCGTGGGCGGGCTAGCTCCGGAAAATGCCGCACTCGCCAGCTTCTGCGCCTCGATTGCAGTCACCGGACCGAGCGGCAGGCCGGTGCGCGCATCGAACCGTGCCTGCGCCTTGTCCACCCCAGTCACCAGCCAAACCGGCCGGCCAAGCTCTTCGATCAGCGCGAGCCGGGTGACCGCGCCGGACATTTGCGGAGTGACGAGCCCGGTCGCTTGGATCGGTGCGGGGGTGCGGCGCAGCGCCTCACCGCGAACCTCCTCGATCGGGCGCGCGGCCATGAACAGGCCCGATATCAGCCACAGCAACAAGGGCAGCGCCGCGATCCAGCCCAGCCAGATGTGCCAGCGGGCAAAGCGAAGCATCAGCCGGCGGATAGCCGGACTGCGCTTCACATCAGCCCGATTGCCCCCCGTCATTGCTGTGCTAGTCCTCGATCAGTTCCTGAAGCCTGCTCATCAGCGTCTGGATGCGGGTGGCGGCTTCGGTGTAAGTTGCCACTTCGTCGCGGCGGGTGTTGCCGCGCGCTTCCTTGGCAGCTTCGACATAGCCCTCCATATCGGATTCAAGCGCGTCGACCAGTATCTCGAGTTCGTCTTGCGTGAGTTTGATTGAGACGGTGTCAGCCACGAATGAAGTCCTTTGTGCGGGTTGTGACCCCGCCATAGCCGCGCAATGGCGGCGGGGAAATGACATTTGCGTCAATTTTTTGGCTAACGGATCAGCTGGATGCTCGCGCGCCCGGTGCCCCAAACCGGCAGGTACAGCCCATTGCCCGCGGCCTTGAGTGAGCCGGTGCGCACGTTCTGGATATCGGCGCGGATCAGCATGTTACCGGCCCGCGTGTCGGCAATCGCGCGGTCGATCTTGCCGAGCAGCTTGTCGTAATCCTTGGTGAAATTCTGCGCCAACGCCTCGGCGATGGTGTCCGAAAAAGCCGGGGTGTTGGCGAGTTTGAGCAGCAAGTTGGTGCCGGTGCTGTCAGTGGCGCCGTCGACCGTGACCTCGGTAAAGCGTACTTCACGCGTGTTGGGCGGGTTGACCGGTAGTCCGGTCAGCCAGATCGTACCATGCGAATTGGTGGTCTTGCGGTCGGCATCGAGCGCGGTGAATTCAAGGCCCACAGCGATCCGGCCATTGTTGGTGCCATAGGCGGTGACTTTGCCGAACTTTACGAACACATCGCCGTAGCCGGGCACGGCGAATGGCCGGGCCGAACGCTTGACCAGCGCCTTGGCGATTACCGGCTCCAGTTCGGCATAGTCGGCGGTCACGGGTATGTAGAATTGCAGCTGCCCAGCATCGGCGGCGAGCGGACGCACGCGCGGCAGCGGGATCCGCGCCGGGTCGGCCGGGCGATCTCCGACGAATGTCTCGGTCAGCGCCTTCATCCCCAGCTGCAGCACCAGCTTGCGGCCCTGCACCGAATAGCCGCCATATTGCAGCTCCTGCGGGGTCACCCGCATCCACACCGGCGGATTGTCGCGATTGAGCAGCAAAGATGTGAAGGCCGAATTCCACGAATTTTCGATCTGCTGGCGGAACTGGAGCTTGGCGATCTCGGCGGGGAGGGTGCGCTCGAGCTTGGCGACCACGCCTTGCAGCTTGGTATCGGCCTTGCTGGTCAGTACGATGTGTTTGCCCATGAAATCGACGGCGGGCTCTTGCGTCCAGTCATAGGCAATGTCGACCGTGCCGCGCAGCGACCAGTCGGAGGCGAGAACAACGTGGATGATGGCGCGAACTTGGGCTTTTGCGGTGGCGGTTTCTTCTTTGACCAGCCCGCCGACATCGCGCGCGTGGATCACCGCGGTGATCGGCATGGTCACCACGATATCGCGGCCGCTGCCCGATATCGCCATCGGCCCGCGCAC
>JARXKR010000180.1 GCA_030271565.1 Pseudomonadota bacterium | reverse complement strand
GGCGGATCATGCCGCAGCTCGATCTCGAAGCGCAGACGATCCCGCCCGAAGTGCTGGATAACCTGACCGTCACGCGCGAGGATTTTCTCAACGCGCTGCGCCGGGTCCAGCCCTCGGCAATGCGCGAGGTGATGGTCGAGGTGCCGAACATCGGCTGGGCCGACATCGGCGGGGCCGACGAGGCGCAGCTCAAGCTCAAGGAAGGCATCGAATTGCCGCTCAAGAACCCCGAGGCGTTCCGGCGGCTGGGGATCCGCCCGGCCAAGGGCTTCCTGCTGTTTGGCCCGCCGGGCACCGGCAAAACCTTGCTGGCCAAAGCAGTTGCCAAGGAAAGTGAAGCCAACTTCATCTCGATCAAGAGCTCGGACTTGCTGTCGAAGTGGTACGGCGAAAGCGAGCAGCAGATCAGCCGGCTCTTTCAACGCGCGCGGCAAGTCGCGCCATGCGTAATCTTCATCGACGAGATCGACAGCCTGGTCCCGGCACGCGGCTCAAGCGGCAACGAGCCGGGGGTGACCGCGCGGGTGGTCAACACCATCCTTGCCGAAATGGACGGGATGGAAGAACTGGCGAGCGTGGTGCTGGTCGGCGCGACCAACCGCCCGACGCTGGTCGACCCGGCGCTGCTGCGCCCGGGCCGGCTGGACGAACTGATCTATGTCGGCACGCCTGATGCGGCCGGGCGCGAGCATATCCTGGGCATCCACACCAAGAAGATGCCGATGGCCAAGGATGTAAACCTTGCGGACATCGCCCGTCAGACCGAACGCTTCACCGGGGCTGACCTTGAAGACGTGGTGCGCCGCGCCGGCCTGGCCGCAATTCGCAACCGCGGCGCCAATGCCAAAAAGGTCACCGCCGAGGACTTCGCCGAAGCACTCAAGGATTCGCGCGCGACGGTCACGCCCGAGATGGAGGCCGAATACGCCAAGATCAAAGGCGAGCTCAAACAGCGGGTCAACGAGGTCAACCTGACCCCGATCGGCTTCGTCGCGCCGGGGATGGTGAGTTCGACCCGCGAGCGCAAACACCGACCGGCGCCCGATGACCGGTAGCTGCGCCTCCCGATGAGCGGCGGCAGGGACACCGCATTGCTTGGTCGGCTTCGGGCCGGGCTTCGGGCCGGGCTTCGGGCGATGCGCGTGCCGCCACGCGCGGGCGGCGGCGGACTGGCCGCGCTGGATGAGTGGCGGACCGCCGAAGCCACTGGAGATCGGTCTGGTGCGGCTGCCGCGCGCGCCCGTCTGCTCCGGCACTCGGCTGGCTATCACACCCAGGTCTCGACCGATCCGGTGCGGCTGGCGGCATGGGAGGCGGCGTTGCGCTGCCAGATCAAACCGGGCACGCTTGCGCTTGAGATCGGCACCGGCTGCGGAATCCTGGCAATGCTCGCTGCGCGGGCAGGCGCAACGGTCATCGCTTGCGAGAGCGATCCGGTGCTGGCCGCGATCGGCGCGGAAACGGTCGCGCGCAACGGGCTCGCGGACCGCATCACGATCTTGCCCAAGCGGCTCGAAGACCTGCGCATTCCCGAGGATTTGCCGCGTCCGGCCGACTTGCTGTTCGGCGATGTCTTTGCCGACGATCTGGTCGGGTTCGATCCTTTTGCGATCTTTCAGGCAGCAATCCCGCTGGTCGCCGCAGATGCAGTCCGGATACCGTCGCGCGCCGCGCTGGTCGGCGCCTTGGCGCAGGTGCACGAGTGGGACCGCCTGATGCCGGGCCAGGTCGCCGAATTCGACCTGTCACCACTCCGCGCCGTGGCCCCGGTGTGGGACCGGTTGGCCGACTATGGCGGCGAAGCAGCGCTGCGCAGCGAGCCTGTTTGTCTGGTCGAAGCCGATTTGAGCGGTGCACTACCCGGCCGGAAGGGCAGCGTAGTCCACGTGTTGCCAAGCCGGGGCGGCCCGATCAACGGCCTTGCGCTGTGGCTCCGGCTTGAGCTCGCGCCCGGCATCGTGCTTGAAGCAAGGCCCGGATCGAACCCTGCCGGATATTACGCTCAGGCCGGGTTTGTACCGTTCGATGCGGGGCTGGAGACGGTGCCCGGACAAGCCATCGGCGTCGAGCTTGCCTGGGCGGGGCGCAAGCTCTCCGCAGCATTGAGCGGAACTGCGGCTGGCTGAATGCCGCTGGTCAGTGCGCAGCGCCCCAGCTTTTGCCGGTGCCGATCTCGACCCCGAGCGGCACGTCGAGCTTGACCGAGGGCTCGGCAGCCCATTCCATCACCGATCGGATGACTTGGCTGGCAGCGGCGACATCGGCTGCGGGCAATTCGAACACCAGTTCATCGTGGACTTGCAGCAGCATCTGGACATGCCCCAGCCCGGCGGCCTCGAGCGCGGGGACCATGCGGACCATCGCGCGCTTGATGATGTCGGCGGCGGTGCCCTGGATCGGCGCGTTGATCGCGGCGCGTTCGGAGCCCGAGCGCTCATTGGGGTTTTGCGAATTGATCCGCGGGAACCAGGTCTTGCGCCCGAACAGCGTCTGCGAATAGCCGCAGCCGCGCACCGATTCGAGCGTGGCGTGGATGTAGTTGCGGATCCCCGGGAAACGCTCGAAATAGCGGTCGATCATCGCCTGGGCCTCGTCCGAGGAGACCCCCAGCCGCCCGCCGAGGCCCCAGCGCGAAATCCCGTAAAGGATCGCGAAATTGATCGTCTTGGCGCGGCCGCGGGTGTCGCGATTGACCTCGCCGAACATCTCCAGCGCGGTGCGCGCGTGGATGTCTTCGCCCGCCGCGAAAGCCTCTTTGAGCGAGGGCACATCGGCCATGTGTGCGGCGAGCCGCAGCTCGATCTGGCTGTAATCTGCGGCGAGCAGGACATTGCCCGGCTCGGCCACGAATGCATCGCGGATCTGGCGCCCGAGCTCGGTGCGGATCGGGATGTTCATCAGGTTGGGATCGGTCGAGGACAGCCGCCCGGTTTGCGCGCCGACCAGACTGTAGCTGGTGTGGACCCGGCCGGTGCGCGGATTGATCGCAGCCTGCAGCGCCTCGGTATAAGTCGAGCGCAGCTTCGACAGCTGGCGCCATTCGAGTATCTTGGTGGCGATCTCGCCGCCTTCGCCCGCGAGCCGTTCGAGCACCGACTGGTCGGTCGAATACTGGCCCGATTTGCCCTTCTTGCCGCCCTTGTAGCCGAGCTTGTCGAACAAGATGTCGCCAAGCTGCTTGGGGCTGCCGATGGTGAAGGCCTGCCCCGCGCCGACGTAAATCTCCTGCTCCAGCGCGGCAATCGCAGCGGCGAAGGTGGTCGAGAGCCCCGCGAGCGCCTCGCGGTCGACCTTGACCCCGGCGCGCTCCATCGCCGCGACCACCGGGATCAGCGGCCGGTCGACCCGCTCATAGATCCGCGTCGCCGCTTCTTCAGAGAGGCGCGGCTTGAGCACGCGGTGCAGGCGCCAGGTCACTTCGGCATCCTCGGCGGCATATTCGGTGGCGCGGTCCAGCGGCACCTCGCCAAACGGGATCAGCTTCTTGCCGGTCCCGCAAACGTCCTTGAAGGTGAGGGTGGTGTGGCCGAGATGGCGGGTGGAAAGCTCGTCCATCCCGTGCCCCCCGCCAATCCCGTCCTCGCTGCGCCCGGCGTCGAGATCGAAGCTCATCACCATCGTATCGTCGATCGGCGCGATCGAGATGTCGTGGCGGGAAAGGATGTTGATATCATATTTGATGTTCTGCCCGATCTTGAGCACCGCATCGCTTTCAAGCAGCGGCTTGAGGATCGCCAGCGCCTCGGCCATCGGCACCTGCTCGGGGGTCTGCGCGAACATGTCGGTCCCGCCGTGCGCGAGCGGAATGTAGCAGGCGTCCCCGGCGCCGAGCGACAGGCTCACGCCCGCCAGATCGGCGCGCATTGCGTCCAGCGCGGTGGTTTCGGTATCGACCGCGACCAGCCGCGCGGCCATGGCCCGGTCGGCCCAGGTTTGCAGTGCTGCCGCAGTCTGCACGCATTCGTAAACCGAGCGGTCGATTGGCGGAAGGTCGGGCAAAGGTTGGCGGGTGCCGCCTATGGTGGGGGCAGAAGATCCAGCAGTAACCGCCTTGGCCGGTTGCAGATCGGTGCGCCGTTCCGGGCTGCCCCGCCCATCGCCCAGCCGTTTGAGCAAGCTGGTAAAGCCGTGCCTGGTCAGGAACTGGGTAAGCGGACCCTCCGGGATCGCGCCAAGCTGGAAGTCATCGATTTCGATTGGCAGCGGGCAATCTTCCTTGAGTTGGACCAGCACCCTACTGAGCCGCGCCATTTCGGCCTGCTCGATCAGGCTTTCCTGCATCTTCGACGGCTTCATCGTCGGCGCCGCAGCGAGTGCGGCTTCGAGGTTGCCATATTCCTGGATCAGCTTGGTCGCAGTCTTGGGCCCGATCCCGCG
>JARXKR010000179.1 GCA_030271565.1 Pseudomonadota bacterium | reverse complement strand
CGCACAAAATCGTAACCACAAATCAACCATTGCGGCGCAGGGTCCCCATTCCGTCAGGGCCCGGGAAACGCGTGTGAGCAGCATCGTCATCGATGGATTGAGCGAAGAAGACTTTCGCCGCTCGATCCAGAACAGATTGCGCGAGGGCAAGGCGGGCTCGACCATCGTCCGCTTGCGCGCGCTGCTCGAACCGTTTGTCGGGCCGCAAGGGATCCTGCCCGAACGCTTCCTGACCGCGGAGCCTTCCGAACTCGATGTGACCGGATGGGAGTGGCTCGGCGATGCCGTCAAGCGCCACGACCGGCCCGGCCGGCCGATCAACGCAGTGTCGGTAGCCTTCGGCTGGGCGGGCGAAGATGTGCCGCTGCCCGATGAAAAGGGCTGCCTGCGGCCGTTTATTGAAACCAGCTATTACAACGACGATTCCTTTCCTTTTTCGCAATCGAGCCGCGACGATTTGCTGCAGGGCTACTCGTTCGACGGCTGCACCTGGAGCGGCGATCCTGAGGCGACCGACAATGCATTGGGCATTGACGGGATCGACGACCTTTACGGAGCCTTGGCCTTGCTCGAAGCTGCGCTGCTGGCGAGCGACGAGCCCGAAGAGGAAGGCCTGCGCGCGGGCTCGGTCGGGGCCTGTCTGCTGTCCGCGCTGCTTATCGAGGCCGTCACCCAGAAGATCGAACGCGACGGAGTGCCGCGGCCGCTCTGCGTCACCGCCGGCAGCAGCGGGGTCTATCCCTATTTCGACGCACCGATCGCCGGCATGTCGGAAGAGGCGCTCAAAGCCGCCGCCGGGGATCAAGACATGGTCGTGGTCGGCCATGACTTGCCAGTCCCGCGTTACAGCAGCCTGCTGATGACCGGCATCCCCCGCGCCAAGAAACGCGCCGTGCTGGTGCTCGAGGAGACCGAGGACGAACTCGCCAACCGCATCGCCGGACTGCGCGGGCTGGTTCATGCCGACCGCGAGGCCGTCGAGATTCCTGCCGAGATCGAACCGGTCGAATTTATCCCCGAACAGCCCGAACTGCTGCCGATGACAGCTGAGGGCAGTCCGCTATTGGTCAAGAAGGCCGTCAAACAGGACTGGGACTTCCGCGACATGCTCAGCACGCCGGCCGAGCCCGAACCTGAGCCTGACTTGCAACAGCGCTTGCAAAGCCTGATTGCCTCCCACGTGCCCGAACCGATTGCCGAAACCCCGGCCCCGGTCCTGTCCTTTGCCGACGCGGAGCTCGCGACGGGGCGGCACCAGGAACTTTGGGATCCGGACGACAGTCCGGTTGCCGAGGAATTCGATTCTTACTCCGAACCGCAGGGATACGAGCCACGCCCGTTCCGTTGGGTCACCCGTTGGCTGAGCAAACTGTTGCCCTGGCGATCATAATAGCGACTGAGACTAGCTCGGGCGATCTAGTCCATGTGCTTGAGGCCGACCCGCAGGTAATCCCACCCGGTAATCACCGTCAGCACCGCCGCCAGCCACAGCGTTACCAGCCCGACCGTGTGCGGCACGTTCATTTCGATCCCGCCCAGCGCGACATTCCACCACGGCATCGCATTGCCGAGGATCAGCGCGCCAAAGCAGATCATCTGGAAGGTGGTCTTCCACTTGGCCAGCCGCGAAACTGGGACCGAAACCTGCAGCCCGCCGAGAAATTCGCGCAGGCCAGACACCGCAATCTCGCGGATCAGGATCACGAGGCCCGCGATGACATGGAGATCGTTGACATAGGGGCCCCACAACACGCCCTGCGCCGCCAGCACCAGGATCACCGCAGCGATCATGATCTTGTCGGCGATCGGATCGAGGAACGCACCGAGCTTGCTCACCGCACCATAGGATCGCGCGACGTAGCCGTCAAAATAGTCGGTCAGCCCCATCAGCGTGTACATCGCAAAGCCGAGCCCATAGCCCAGCTCCCATTTGGGCCACCACAACAACGCCACCAGCAGCGGCACCGCGACGATCCGCGACAGGGTCAGCAGGTTGGGCAAAGTCAGCATCGTGGACCGGGCATAGCCGCGCGGGCGCTCGGGCAAAAGAGCGACTTAGCGCTTGTTCGCAACGCAAGTGACGCTAGGGTCCGGCCAACTCGGGGCGGGCACAAAGCGATTTCATGACAACCCAGACGCACCTCATTCACAGCCGGCGCTTCCTGCCGCTGTTCGTCACCCAATTGCTCAATGCTTTCAACGACAACCTGTTCAAGAACGCGATGGTGCTGTTCGTCGTCTACAGCGTCTACAATTCCGAGGCGGCCGAGGGCCAGTTCAGCGCGATAGCCTCGGCGGTGTTCATCCTGCCGTTCTTTATCCTCTCGGCAGTGTCAGGCCAATTGGCCGACATGCGCGACAAGGCGCGAATCATCCGCATCGTGAAAGCTTGCGAGATCGGCATCATGATGATCGGCGCGGCGGGCCTATTGATGGCTTGGCAGCACATTGCGGTGACCACTGTCGCGATCCCGCTGATGCTGCTCGCGCTGTTCGGGATGGGGGTCCATTCGACCTTCTTCGGCCCGATCAAATACGCGATCCTGCCGCAGCATCTGCATCCCGACGAGGTGCTGGCCGGGACCGGTCTGGTTGAGGCGGGGACCTATATCGCAATCCTCGCGGGGACGATCCTCGCGGGCTGGATCCCGGTGCAGTGGGCGGCGCTGGGCGTAATCATTACGGCGGTGATCGGCTACTTCACCAGCCGCGCGGTGCCCCCTGCCCCGCCGCATCATGAACCCGAGCCGCTCGATTTCCACCTGCTGCGCGCCTCCTACGACCTGGTCCGCAACACCAGCCATGATCGCCGGGTATTCCTTGCGGTGATGGCAATCAGCTTTTTCTGGACTATCGGCACGGTGTTGTTCGTCCAGTTCCCCCCGCTGGCCAAGAATGTCCTGACCGCGAGCAAGGAAGTCGCCAGCCTGTTTCTGGTAATCTTCTCGATCGGGGTCGCGATCGGCTCGCTGTCGGTCAACGCGCTGCTCAAGGGCACGGTATCGGCGCGCTATTCGCCAGGTTCGGTGCTGGCGATGGGGCTGTTCGTGGTCGGCTTCTTCCTGGTCTGCCGCCAGTGGACCCCGCATGTCGGCGGACTGCTCAACGTCAATGGCTTCATGGCCGAACCGCTGGCGATTCCCCTGATGCTGTGCCTGCTCGGGATTGCGGTGGCGGGCGGGATGTTCGTGGTGCCGCTCTATGCTTTCCTGACCACCTTTGTGGACAAGTCGCAGACCTCGCGCACGATTGCGGCGAATAACATCGTCAACTCGTTCGCGATGGTTATTGGTTCGCTGCTCGCCAGCGGGCTGTCACTCGGCGGAGTGCCGATCGTGCAGCAGATCCTCCTCAGCGCGGCGATGTGCCTGGTTTCGGCGTGGATCGCGAGGCTGCTGGTCGCGGCAGAATGCGTGGTTTCCCGCGCGGCCTGATCAGGCGATGTACAGCGATACCGCGATGAAGCAGGCGCAATAAGCCATCAGAAATTCGCGCAGGTCCTGCATCCAGCGCGGTCGCGGCTTGGCCTCCGCCACAGGCGCATCGCTGCGGCGAATGTGCGGGGCAAGGCTGGCCAGGAACGGGTGGCGAGCCATCTCATCGGTAAGTACCAGCGACCTTCTCATGGAGCGTGGGTTAAGAATTCGGCAACCATAGCGCCAGCCCGAAAATTGGCGTTAACCGCGCCGTTCCCATAGTGGCACAAGTCCAAATCGACTGGTGAAAACCACGGCTGACGTTGCGGGCCGCTCTTGCGCTCGCTAAAGCCCGCCAATGACCGAGCACACGACAGTTAACGGCGGGCGGCTGCTTGTCGATTGCCTCGTCGCCCAGGGCGCCGACCGCATTTTCACCGTCCCGGGCGAAAGCTTTTTGGCGGTGCTCGATGCGCTGCACGATACCCCCGAAATCCACACCGTGGTGTGCCGTCAGGAAGGCGGGGCAGCGTTTATGGCCTGCGCCGACGGCGCGATGACCGGGCAGCCCGGGGTGTGCTTCGTCACCCGCGGCCCCGGCGCGACCAATGCGAGCATCGGGGTGCACGTGGCGATGCAGGATTCGCAGCCGATGCTGCTATTCATCGGCGATGTCGATCGCGGGATGAAAGACCGCGAGGGGTTTCAGGAGGTCGATTTCGGCGCGATGTTCGCGCCGCTGGCCAAGCTGGTGCTGCGGATCGACGATCCCGCGCGCATCCCCGAATATGTCGCGCGGGCGTGGAACGTGGCGCTCGCCGGTCGCCCCGGCCCGGTGGTGGTCGCGCTGCCCGAGGATATGTTGCTCGAGCAAGTGAGCGGCGTCTCCTCTCGCCCGGCCATAACCCGCGCCGCGCAGGCCGTCTGCCCCGATGCAATGGGCGTACTGCTAGAGATGATCGAAGCGGCGGCCTCGCCGGTGGCAATTATTGGCGGCGCGGGCTGGCACGCCAAGGCGCGCGTGCACTTCACCAGCTTCGCAGAGCGGATTGGCCTGCCGGTGGCCGGTGCATTCCGGCGGCAGGATGCAATCTCCAA
>JARXKR010000178.1 GCA_030271565.1 Pseudomonadota bacterium | reverse complement strand
GCATGACTGTGTTGCGGCCCACGCAGCGATTCGGGCTCCCCGGCGGAATAGAGCATGGCCTGCGCGCCCGAAGGCCAGACGAGCCGCCTGCGAGAAGGTTCGAACTTGGGCCGTCTGCCGCGCGGCGCCACGGCGAGCAGGCCACTTGCCCCTTCGACCATCACGCTGCGCGCTTCAGGGAGCGAGGCAGCGACCAGTGCAATCCGGGCGGCAGGATCTGCTTCGGCCACTGCGCGGACCCATTCGGCCCCCGCGCGGGTCTTGCCGAAGCCGCGCCCGGCGAGGATCAGCCAGACGGTCCACGCGCTTTCCGGCGGGAGCTGGCCTTCGTGCGCCCACAGTTCCCAATAATGACGCAGCTTCTTTTTCTGGGAGAGCGACATCTTGCCGAGCAATGTGCGGCGCGCGCGCGGCTTGAGTGCGATCAGGTAGGCCGCGCGTTCAGCCGCCGTCTTGCGCATCGTCAGCCTCCGGCAAAGCCAGCGCTGCATCGTTTGCGAGACTGCGCTCGCGCATTTCGTCGATCATGGCGTCGATCGAATCGAACACGGCCTGATCGTCTTCTTCTTCAGGCGCGACGCGTTGCTTCTCGATTGTTGCCTTGTGGGCGGCGAGCAGGCGCAGCGCATTGGCGACATCGAACTTCCGGTCCGGGTCGGGTGCCCGCAGGTAACCGAGCGCTTCCATTTCGAGATGCTGATAGCCCTCAAGCAGCGCGGCGTACCACGCTGCGGCAAACTTCGCGTCTTCACGCCGGGTTTTGTAGGCCCTGCTCGTTGCAACTCCGGCGTGGGTTGCACTGGCGGTGACGTTGGAGGTCTCGGCCAGCTTTTGCAGAAAATAGGTGCGCCAGTGTTTGTCGATCTTGCCTTCGGCCTCCTGCTTGCGCTGCTTGCCAGTAAGCGTGGTGGGCTTGCGCCGCGCCGGTTTCAGGCTCTTCTTTTCCGATTGGCGCACGGGTACGATCAGCGCGGGCGTGGTTTCGCTCATCAAGCAGGGTTCCAATGTTGGGGGTGCGGGCCGGATTGCGGGGCAGGCCCGACTCGGTATTTCGCGATGTTCCAGATATGTACCCAAACAGCGTGACGATGTCAAGTGCTTAGAACCAATATGGTTAGTTAATGTCGAAGCTTGTCGCCAGCGCACGCCCTCTCTAAGCAAGCCCAAACCCGCTTAAGCTCCAAGGATTCCCATGCTTCGCCCGCTCTACAACTGGACCATGGCCAAGGCCGCGCATCCGCATGCCGAATGGTATCTGGCGGGATTGGCGTTCATGGATGGCGGGCTGTTCCCGTTCCCGCCGCACCCGTTGCTCGGGCTGATGTGTCTGGCCGAGCCGAAGAAGGCGGTCCGGTTCGCGCTGATCACCACCTTCGCCTCGCTGCTCGGCGGCTTGCTCGGGTACGCGATCGGTCACTTCCTGTACGATACGATCGGCACCCAGATGCTCAGCGCACTCGGATTGACCGAGAAGTTCCCCAAGGCAGCGTGTTACCTCAGGGCCTATGGTTGGCAGATTATCGTGGTCAAGGCCGCGACGCCGATACCGTTTCTGCTGATATCGGTGACTGCTGGGTTCATCTCATTCCCGCTGTGGCTTTTCGCGGTCGCGAGCCTCGCCTCCCGGGCAATAATTTTTGTCACCATCGGCGTTTTGTTCAGAATCTTCGGCGCTCCGATCAAGCGGTTCATCGACAAATATTTGATATGGCTTGCCGGCGCATTCGTCGTGCTTGTGGTCGGCGGCTATTTCGCTTTTGCCATGATAAGCGGGAAGGGCCACGTCACGGGCGAGAAATGCGACGCAGCAACAAGCATTTCGGCCCCCGCATGATCAAGCTCTACCACTGCGCTGATGCGCGCTCGTTCCGGGTGCTGTGGGCGCTCGAGGAACTCGGGCTGCCTTATGCGCTTGAGGTAATGCCGTTCCCGCCGCGCTTCCGGGTTGAGGGGTACAAGGACCTCAACCCGCTCGGCACGGTCCCGGCCTGCTTCATCGATGGCGTGCTGATGACCGAAAGCGCGGCGATTCCGCACGTGCTCGCGACCAGGTTCGGGCCGAGCGAGCTGGCAGTAGCGCCGGACGAGCCCGGCTATCCCGCCTACATGAACTTCCTGTTCATGGGCGAGGCGACGCTGACTTTCCCGCAGACGATCCACTTGCGCTACACCCGGCTCGAACCGCCCGAGCGGCGGGTGCCACAAGCGGCTGAGGACTATGCCCAATGGTTCGGCTCGCGGCTCAGGAATGCCGAGACGATGATGGGCAGCGAGTTCGCCTGCGCCGAGCGGTTCACCATGGCCGACATTTCGGTCGGCTATGCGGTGATGCTGGCGCAGTCGATCGGGCTGGAGGAACAGGTCACGCCGGGGATGGCGGATTACCTTGAGCGGCTCAGCCAGCGCGAGGGGTTTCAGCGCGCCAAGACAGCGCAAGGTTCGGGCGCGATCGCGAGCTAACGCAGCGCTGACCAAGCCTCGGTCACCGCATCGCGGAGCGGCTGATGCAAGTCAGATCCGGCCAGAAACCGATCAAGCCGGGCGTGGTAAAGCGCGAGTCCGGCGATTGGCTCCAGCTCCCTCGCTTCGGCCAGATGCCTGACCGCCGTCTCGGCCTGACCGACATGTCCATCGACCGCAGCCAGCATCAGCTTGGCGATAAAGTTGGTCGGAAACAGCGCCAGGCTCTCGCCGAAGCACGCCCGCCCGGCGTCGAAATGGCCCCGCCGGGTATGCGATATCCCGCGCCAGACGTGGGTAATGTAATGGAGGTGCGATTCGGGCTCCACAACGAGGAACTCTTCGAGGTGGGCGATGGCCTCGGGCTCTTTGCTCAGCAGCAACGAATTTACCCCGGCGGCATAGTAGGCCAGCCCGTGCCCGCGGCGCAGGCGGATGGCCTTGAGCGCGCGCGACAAGCCATCAGCCGGGCGTCCGATATAGGCGCTGGCGCAGGCAATCGCCGCAAGCACTGCGGCATTCTCCGGATCGAGTACGAAAGCGCGTTCGATGTGATTGCGAATGTCCCGCTCCTGCTCAGGATCGGGCAGCGACACTGACAGGTAGGCGCCCGAAACGGTGAGCGCGAGATAGGCCCGGGCGAGGCCGTAGTCCGGCGCGATATCGACCGCTTTCTGCGCTTCGGCGATCGACCGGGTCAACGGTTCGACCCCGTACTCGCGGATTGCCGCCAGCGCGCGGACGGTGCATTCCCATGCAGTCAGGTTGGCCGGCTTGCGCAGCGCCCGATCCATTTCAAGTTTGAAGATCGTCGCGCCAAGCCAGGCGGCAAGTTCGGAGACCAGTTCGGTTTCGAGTGCCGCCAGTTCACCGACCGGGCGCTCAAATTTCTGGGTCCAGACAATAGCCTCACTGGCAGCTTCGATCAGGTGCGCGGTGAGCAGCAGGCGATCGCCGATGCGGCGGAAATTGCCGCCGAGGAAATAGCGTACACCAAGCTTGCGACCTTCGGCCGGCAAGTCGGTCGGCGGGGCCGCGCGCAGCCGCGCGGTAACCGAACTGGCCAGCACCCGCACATTTACGCCCTCGGACAGGGCGTCGATGATGTCGTCGACCAGGCCCAGTGCGAAACTGTTATTGCCGCCTTGTGCCGAGCGGTCGTCGAATGGCAGGAGCGCCAGGCTGGGCACGTCCCCGCGCGCTGCGTTCGGTCCGCCCGCCAGGCCAGTCAGCCGGTAGCCGACCTTGGAGATCGTCTCGATTTGGAAGGCGCCCCCCGACCGCGCAGCCACTTTGCGGAGCCGCTGGATCACCCGCTGGATTGCGTCATCGCCCACCACCGTGCCGCCCCAGCACGACAGGGTCAGGTCACTGCGCGAAACCACCGCTTCATCGGCGCGGTGCAGCGCGACGAACACCTCCATCACGCGCGGCTCCAGCGTCTCGTGCGCGCCATCGGCGTAGCTGACTTGCCGGGTGAGCGGATCGATTTGCAGCGTGTCGATTGAAAACGAAGGCGTCAGGGTCAGGCGAACCGGCGCGTGCAGCCCGGCGCTGACCACCGAAGCATGTCCGGCGACCTTGGCCGCATCGTCATTTTGTTTGCCAATCGTGCGCGTCGGCGCGGCGGCCCCAGGTTCATCCACTTGTCGGGGTTTAGCTTCGCGGCCTTCATTCGCAACGGTTTTTTCGGGCAAACGGGTTTGTGCAGCGATGACTGGCGGAAATCATCATCGGAAAATCATCGGCTTCGGGTCCTTTTACTCCCGGCCGGTTCATGGGAGAAGGCGGCAGTTACGGACAGCTATGCGACCCTGTTGTCCGTGATATTTTCTCGCTCCGTCAGCTTTGCCCCTTGGGACCAGGCTGGCGGAGTACTTTTGTTTGCGGTTGCGCCTCGCTCCTAGCGGACCACCGGCACCGTGTAATTAAGCCCGAGCCGCCCGCCGTCAGGGTAGATCGTCTGCCCGGTGATGTAGCTCGATTCGCTGCTGGCGAGGAATAGCGCGACCGCCGCGATTTCCCCGACCTCGCCGCAGCGGCCCAGCGGGGTGCGGCTCATGATCCGGTCTTCCGC
>JARXKR010000177.1 GCA_030271565.1 Pseudomonadota bacterium | reverse complement strand
GCATTGAACAAGGTGGACTTGCCGACATTGGGCAGCCCGACGATACCGCATTTGAAACCCATTATTGACTCCGATGGAACGTGCGCGCCTCTTATGGACAAGCGGCAGCAATTGCTAGGCGGGAGTCCGGATCATGGGCGTGACAGGAATTGGCGGGGTGTTTTTCCGGGCGCAGGACCCCGATGCCCTCAACGCGTGGTACCGCGACCACCTCCATGTTGGGGCAGGGTGCAACGCCGACGCGACGGGTCCGGTGGATGAATGGAGCTGGACCGCGATGGGCGGTCCCACCGTGTTCGCGCCGTTCAAGGCCGACACCGATTATTTCCCGGCGGACAAGCAATACATGCTCAATTTCCGGGTGACCGGTCTCGATACCTTGCTTGGCAAGCTGCGTGAAGCCGGGATCGAGGTGGAGACCAAGGCCGAATGGAACGATCCTCAGACCGGCAAGTTTGCCCGGATCCACGATCCCGAGGGCAACCCGATCGAATTGTGGGAACCACCGACGGATTGACCTAACCAACACCTCAACCCGTTCGTCCTGAGGAGCCGCAGAGCGTAGCGAAGTGGCATCTCGAAGGACCAAGCGCTGCGTGTGGTGGTTCGAGATGGGCCTTCGCAAGAGCTCAGTCCCTCCTCACCACGAACGGGTCTTGGATAATTGGTAGCGCTACTCCGCCAGCCTCAGCGCCACGTCATTCATGAACCGCACGTCGTCACCCTTCGCCAGCCACTCAGCCTCCGCCGAAACCGCGCCCAGCATATCCGCCAGCGGGTCCATCTCCGCCTTGGCGTAATTGCCGAGCACATAACCGGTCACCCGGTCCTTGTGCCCGGGATGACCGATCCCGATCCGCACCCGGCGGAAGTCTGGCCCGATGTGCTGGTCGATCGAGCGCAGCCCGTTGTGACCCGCAGTGCCGCCGCCTTGTTTCACCTTGACCTTGAACGGGGCGAGATCGAGTTCGTCGTGGAACACGGTCAGCGCATCGGGCTCCAGCTTGTAGAACCGCAGCGCCTCGCCAACCGCGCGGCCGCTTTCGTTCATGAAGGTGGCGGGTTTGAGCAGCAGCACTTTTGCGCCGCCGATCCGGCCTTCCTGCAGCCAGCCCGAAAACTTCTTCTGAACCGCGCCGAAGCCGTGGACCTCGGCAATCGTATCCGCCGCCATGAAGCCGACGTTGTGCCGGTGCAGCGCATATTGCGCGCCCGGATTGCCAAGGCCGACCCACAGCTGCATTTTCAGGTCCGCATCCGGCGTTGCTATTTGTTGGACATCGGGGCGACGAAGGCGGCGCGTTGGGTCTGTGCGCGGCTGACGCACTGGCTGATCTGGTCGGCCAGGACGGTGTTGTCGAGCTTCGACAAAGCGGTGACTTCGGCACCGAACCGCGCCTTCATCCCGGCGACCGGCTTGCCCGCGCTCAGCCTGCCGATGAAGTACGATGCCGCCTCGTAATTCTGGCTCGCCACCCGGCTCGCGGTGTCGCGGCCGGCCTGATCCGTAGCCTTGCCGGCAGCGCCCTCGGCGGCCCCGGCCATATACATGGTGCGG
Organism: Pseudomonadota bacterium; assembly: GCA_030271565.1. Lineage (GTDB taxonomy): Bacteria > Pseudomonadota > Alphaproteobacteria > Sphingomonadales > Sphingomonadaceae > Novosphingobium. The sequence continues at coordinate 3,038 of JARXKR010000177.1, read as the reverse complement.
ACCATGCAGCCGAAATCATCGATATTCGCGGCGGGCGCAGGGGCTGGGGCCGGTGCGGGCGCAGCGAGAGCCGCCGCATTGATCAATGGCGCTGCGCACAGCACCAGCGCGAGCGCAGCGCAGGACAAAATTCGGTTCATCGGAGCCCCCCAAATGCAAAGCCGGACCGCGTTGCCACGGACCGGCTGAACATTGGCTTACATTTTCCGTCGCGGTCAACCATTCGCTGAGCGCGCGACGGCCTATTCTTCTACTGCGGTTTCGGCTTCGGTAGTGGCGTTATCGCCCGTTTCGCTGCGCAGGCCCGACGGGGCGATGATCGTGGCGATCGTGAAGTCACGGTCGGTGATCGCCGAGGCCGAACCTTCAGGAAGGGTCACGCTGCTGATGTGAATCGAATCGCCGATATCGAGCCCGGTGACATCGATCTGGATGTCCCCCGGCATCTTGTCCGCGTCGCAGATCAGTTCGAGCTCATGACGGACGACGTTGAGCACGCCGCCGCGCTTCAGGCCGGGCGAATCTTCTTCGTTGATGAACAGCACCGGCACGTTGACGTGCACGGTCGAATCCTTCGACAGGCGGAGGAAATCGGCGTGGAGCGGACGGTCGGTGACCGGGTGGAAGGCAACATCCTTGGGGAGCGTACGCAGCTTCTTGCCACCCACTTCGATCTCGATGATCGAATTGAGGAAATGGCCGGTGCTCAGCCGCTTGATCAGCAGCTTTTCCTCGACGTGGATCGCCAATGGCTCTTCTTTGCCGCCGTATACAACGGCAGGAACGCGGCCTTCACGACGCAATGCACGGGAGGCTCCCTTGCCAGCCCGTTCACGCGTCTCGGCCGGCAGGTTCAGCGTATCGCTCATGGTACTTGCCTTTCAAAACTCTGGATTGCACATTTCACCGTCACGCCTCCAGGGATGACCATAGACGGGAAGCGCGCGCCGTTAGCGGCAATGGCAGTGAAATGCAAGGCTACTGCAGCCGCGTGACCCTATAGCCGCGCGCGGTGAGCAGCGCAGGCAGGCCGTCCTTGCCGACCAGATGTGCAAGGCCAACCGCCACGAACGGGTGCTTGCCGCGTTGCAGATCAGTGTCGAGCCGAGCCGACCAGGCCTGGTTGCGCCGCACCAGCAAGGCATCGCGCAGGTCGGGGCTGTCGAGGAAGTCGGCGTTGGTCTCCCGGTCGACCGCAGCAAGGTCGCCGTGCGCCCAAGCCTGCTCCATCTTGCGCATGCTGGCCTGTTCTTCGCCGGGCCGGGCCAGCGAAGCAGCCAGTAGCGCGCGTTGTGCCGGTTCGGGCAGCTGGTCGAAGATCGCCAGTTGCGCGGCGGCGCCTTCGAACTCCTCGACCGGCTTGGTGTAACCGCGCAGCAGTGCCCGGTCGATCCCGTTGCCGCTGTCGCTTTGGCCCGCCGCCATCGCTGCGTTCTGCAGCATCAGTGCTGCAGCCCAGCTTTCGTAGCGATCCAGATCACCGGGCGCGAAGTGGTCCGCTTTGAACGCCGTATCCAGCTCGTCGCGCAGATCGCCCGGCACGCGCTGGGCAAGCGGCGGCAAGCCGGGGCTGGTGGCGAGCGCGGCAAAGGCCTGCGCAGTCCCGGCATCATCCTCGATCTTGGCAACCTCGAGCAGCAGCCGGTCTGATTGGGCCAACGCCGCATCGACCTTGGCCGAATGCCAGTTCACCGGCTGCGGCAGCGCGTGGATCGTTCCGAACAGCCAGGCCTTTTGCCCGTTCGGCCCCTCGACCAGCCACAGCGCCGGGCGGACTTCGGCGGGCTTGCTGCAACTGGCCAGCGCCAGCGCGGCAAGACCGAAAACCAGTCCGCGCAGCCAGCTACTGGACACGCACAGCCTTGATGCCATGCCGGGCCAGCACGTCCTGCACGCTGCCCTTGCCGCCAAGGTGCCCCGCACCGACCGCGATGAACACCGTGCCGGGCTGCTTCATCCGGTTCTCGATCCACCCCGCCCAGTTGCGGTTGCGGCTGAAGATCAGCGCTTCGGCCAGCACCGGGCTGTCGCTATCGGCGTTGAGCTGCGCGGCCAATGCCGGCGCATCCCCGCGCGACCAGCTGCCGACCATCGCCGCGATCTCCGCATTGATCTGGGGCAGGGCATCGAGCACGTTGCCTAGGTATTCAAGCTGTTGCGGCTCGCTCAGCAGATCGAATTGGCCGAACTGGAAGTCCGCCGTCTCGAGCCCGCCGCGGGCATGGCCGAGCTGGGTGGCGCGCTTGGTCAACGCGTTTTCGACCCCGGATTCGAGGTTGTACCCCGCCTTCTGCAATTGCAGGATCGGCAGGGTCGCCGCCGCGACCCACGGCTTCAAGCGATCGAACCGCGACACCGGCAAGCCAAGCGAAGTCAGCGCTGCCTCAAGCTGGCCGCGCTGCTTTTCGCCCATCATCCGCCGCAGGCTCTTGTCGGCGGGCAGGGTGCCGTGGCGCAGCAAGGCCGCCGCGACATCGCCCGGGGGCAGGTCGGGCAGCTCGGTCATCAGCGTATCCGAATGATCGAGCGCATAGGACAATGGACCGTTTAGCCAGTCGATCCCGCTGGGCAGCAGGTGGATCGTGCCGAACAGGTAGATTGTGGTGTCGTGGTCCGACACCTTCCACAGCGCCGGATGCGCTTGCACCGCTGGTAAGGTGGCGATGGGGGCAGGAGCGGCTTGCTTTGCCGGGGCACTCCCGCTTCCCGCGAGCGCGATCACGGCAAACAACGGGGCTAACAGGCGCTTGGTCACGTTCATGCCAGCGTCCTAACCGGGCAGGTGCTGCCAGTCGATGAACGAATGCGCTTATTGACCGGCTCCGGCCCATCCGCCAAAGGCCGGGCATGAGCCAGCCGACCGCCCCGCTGAGTTTCCAGGACATGATCCTGCGGCTCCATGCCTTCTGGAGCGCGCACGGCTGCCTGATCCTCCAGCCTTACGACATGCGGATGGGCGCGGGCACCTTTCACCCGGCGACGACCTTGCGAGCGCTCGGGCCGGAACCGTGGAAAGCTGCCTATGTCCAACCCAGCCG
>JARXKR010000013.1:14040-23998 GCA_030271565.1 Pseudomonadota bacterium | reverse complement strand
TTATGGTCCGGCCGATGAAGGCCATGAACAAGCTGTGGGAACTGATGGCGGCGCAATTGGAGAAGGCAGGCTAGAGCCGTCCCTGCAAAAACCGTAGCCGCTGCGCCACTCCCGCCAACGGCAGGTCGATCGGCTCGTAGCCATAGCGCCGCCATGCTGCCGTCACTGCTGCATCGCTGGCAACTGCTTGCTCCCAGTCCTGGATCCGTTCGGCATCCTGTTGGTAGATATCGGCCCAGGCCGGAGCGCGGAGGATCGGGCCGGTGTAGCGCAGGCGGCGGCAGGCGGCATCGATTACGTTTGGTACGGGCAGCCCTGAGACATCGAGGAAACCCACCACATCGGGAAAGCCACGGTCGAACAGCACCGGGTCGGGCTGACCCACATGCCGCTCGAATTCGCGCACATGCGCTTCGAGCATCGCTTCGGCAAAGCCGAGCGGGTCGGCCTCGCGAAGTTCCATTCCGCCGGGTTGTTGAAGCAGAACCCGCGCGACTTCCGGCGAGGTCGTAAGGCCAGCCGCAGCGGCCGCATTCAGCAGTGTCGTCTTGCCCGCCCCCGGCGCGCCGGTCAGGACCGCGTGCCGGGGGGCGAGCAGGTTCACTTACTGATTCATCGTCGCGAAGAAGTCTTCGTTGGTCTTGGAATCCTTCATCTTGTCGAGCAGGAATTCCATCGCGTCGATCGTGCCCATCTGCATCAGGATGCGGCGCAGCACCCACATCTTGCTGAGCTTGTCCTTGGCGACCAGCAGTTCTTCCTTGCGGGTGCCCGACTTGCCGACATCGAGCGCTGGGAAGATGCGCTTGTCCGAAACCTTGCGGTCGAGCACGATTTCGGAGTTGCCGGTGCCCTTGAACTCTTCGAAGATCACTTCGTCCATCCGGCTGCCGGTATCGATCAGCGCAGTGGCGATGATCGACAGCGAGCCGCCTTCCTCGATATTACGCGCCGCGCCGAAGAAGCGCTTGGGCCGTTGCAGCGCATTGGCATCGACGCCGCCGGTGAGCACCTTGCCCGAGCTTGGCACCACGGTGTTGTAGGCGCGGCCAAGCCGGGTGATCGAATCGAGCAGGATCACCACGTCGCGTTTGTGTTCGACCAGCCGCTTGGCCTTCTCGATCACCATTTCGGCGACCTGGACGTGGCGCTGGGCGGGTTCGTCGAAGGTCGAGGAGATCACCTCGCCCTTGACGCTGCGCTGCATGTCGGTGACTTCCTCGGGCCGTTCGTCGACCAGCAGCACGATCAGGAACACCTCGGGGTGATTGTCGGTGATGGCCTTGGCAATGTTCTGCAGCAGCACGGTTTTGCCGGTGCGCGGCGGCGCGACGATCAGCGCGCGCTGGCCCTTGCCTTGCGGGCTGATGATATCGATCACCCGCGCCGACTTGTCCTTGACCGTCGGGTCAAGCGTATCGAGGTTGAGCTTTTCGTCAGGGTACAGCGGGGTCAAATTGTCGAAGTTGACCCGGTGGCGGACCGCTTCGGGATCGTCGAAGTTGACGCTGATCAGCTTGGTGATCGCAAAATAGCGTTCGCCATCCTTGGGGGCGCGAATCTCGCCCTCGACCGTGTCACCGGTGCGCAAGCCCCATTTGCGGACCTGGTTTGGGGAGACATAAATGTCGTCCGGCCCGGCGAGGTAATTGGCTTCGGCATTGCGGAGGAAGCCGAACCCATCGGTCAGCACTTCGATCGTACCCTGCCCGATAATTTCCTCACCATCCTCGGCTACTTCCTTGAGGATGCCGAAAATGATGTCCTGGCGGCGCAAGGTCGAAGCGCCTTCGACCCCCAGCTCTTCGGCCATTTCGACCAGTTCGGCGGAGGTTTTCTTCTTGAGTTCTTTAAGATGCATGCTGGTGAGTCCGTCAATTTGCAGTCTGGAATGGCCGGACGATCATGGGGCTTAGGGAAAGCAGATCGCGCCGCGCGTAAGGGCGCAGGCCTTGCCGGTCAGGGGGAGCAGATAGGCTTTGCGCGGCCTTGCGTCAATCAGAACGGTTTGACCACGACGAGGATCACGATCAGCGCGGCGGCAAGCCCGGGCACCTCGTTGAGCAGTCGCAGTTGCCGCCCGCTCAATCGCCGCTCGCCGCGCTTCAATGCTGCGTGATATCCCGCCAACCAGACGTGGTAGGCGCTGAGCGCCAGCACCAGAGCCAGCTTGGCGTGGAACCAGCCTTGAGCGAAAGCGCCGGTGGTATAGCCCAAGGATAGCCCCAGCAGCCATGTGACGGCCAGTGAGGGCCACAAGATGATCCGCAGCAGCTTGGCTTCACGGTCGAGCCACAGCGCCTCTTCAGGCGATCCTGGCGCGGCTTCCTGGTGGTAAACGAAGAACCGCGGCAGCATGAACAGCCCGGCCATCCAGAAGATCACGAAAATGATGTGGCCGGCCTTGAGCCAGAGATAGGTCATTTGCAGCACCCACAGCATTGCCAAGTCATAACCTAAGCGCGCCAGCCGCGCACTAGCGATAACAGTTCGCCGACATGTTCGAGCGGGGTGGTCTGCCCGATCCCGTGGCCGAGGTTGAATATGTGGGGGCGGTCAGCGAAGGCATCGAGGATGCGCCGCGCCTGCGTTTCCAATTGAGCCCCGCCAGCGATCAGCAACAATGGATCGAGATTCCCTTGCACCGGCAGGCCAGCGGGTAAGGTTTGCGCGGCCCAAACCGGATCGATTGTCTCATCGAGACCGAGCGCAGCCACGCCGGTCTCGCGCGCATAAGCCGGTAGCTTTTCGCCCGCGCCTTTGGGAAAGCCGATCACCGGAATATGCGGAAAGCGCGCACCGAGTGCCGCCACAATTGTGGCATTGGGCGCGATCACCCAGCGTTCAAACTCAGCCGGGGCAAGGCTGCCGGCCCAGCTGTCGAACAATTGCACCGCTTCGGCTCCCGCAACGATCTGCCCGATCAGATATTCGATCGTCACCTGGGTGATCGCATCGATGATTGCCTGGAACGCTCCCGGATCGCGATAGGCCATGGCGCGGGTATCGTGCTGATCGCGGCTGCCCTCGCCTGCGACCATATAGGTCGCCACGGTCCACGGACTGCCGGCAAAACCGAGCATGGTCTTGTCCGCCGGGAGCATGGCTTTGACCCGCTTGACCGTGTCATAGATCGGTTTGAGCCGATCAGGGACTGCGTGCAGATTTTCCAGCGCAGTATCGACTAACTTGGGCGACAGGCGGGGGCCTTCTCCGACAAGGAATTCAAGGTCCTGGCCCATCGCGTAGGGTACGATCAGGATGTCCGAGAACAGGATCGCTCCGTCGACGCCGTACCTGCGCACCGGCTGCATGGTGATTTCGGCGGCAGCTTCGGTATCGTAAACCAGCGCCAGAAATCCGCCCTTTTCGGCCCGCAATGCGCGGTATTCAGGGAGGTAACGCCCGGCCTGGCGCATCAGCCACACTGGCCGCTGCGAGCTGTTGGCGCCGCGCAAGGTATCGAGAAGCAAACCGGGCATCGAAGCGATTCCAATCTAAATCAAATTAGAATGATTAAAGGTGGTTGTAGTAGTTGGCCCTGTGGAAAGCGGGGATTGGCGCGGCATGCCGGATTTCTCCCGGCGTGAACAGGCCCTGTGAGCATTCGAATCGCGCGGGGGCGGGGTCAAGCGCGGCTTTTGCCCGCTATCCCCAGCCTGTGGGCAGCACTGTCCACCTGTCCACAAGCCGCCGATCCGATTCCGCTTAGCGGGCAACGAATCCCTTGCCGAACTTGTAAGCCCTTTCCTCCCGTGGTTTATGCCGGTGATCATCCACAGTCGGCCAAGAGCCTGATCTCAGCATGTCGCGCCTTCACCTCCACCTGCTCTCGGACTCGACCGGCGAAACACTCGAGATGCTGGCCAAGGCCGCGCTCGCGCAGTTCGAAGGCGCGGATGTAGTGCGCCACTTCTGGCCGATGGTCCGCTCGCAGCAGCATCTCGACCGGATCATGGGTGAAATCGCCGCGAACCCCGGGCTGGTGTTCTACACGCTGGTCAATGCCGACACCCGGGTGCGGCTGGAAGAGCATTGCCGCACACTTGGCCTCCCGGTGGTCCCGGTGCTCGATGCTGCGACAGACGCGTTGGAGGCAGCCTTGGGCCAGCACCCCAAGGCCCGTCCGGGCCGCCAGCACGCGATGGACGAAGCCTATTTCGCGCGGGTCGATGCGATCCATTACACCATTGCGCACGATGACGGGGTTGGCTGGGAAAACTGGGAAGAGGCGGACATTGTGCTCGCCGGGGTCTCGCGCAGTTCGAAGACCCCGACCAGCATCTATCTCGCCAATCGCGGCTACAAGGTCGCCAATATCCCGATCGTGGTCGAAAGCCCGCCGCCGTCTGTGCTGTTCGGGCTCAAGCACCCGCTGGTGGTCGGGTTGACCACCGCGCCCGAACGGCTGGTCCAGGTCCGCCGCAACCGGCTGCTCTCGCTCGGCCAAGCGCCCGAAACCGCCTACGTCGATGATGAGCGGGTTGCGCGCGAGGTGCAATATGCGCGGCGCATGTTTGCCGATAACGACTGGCCAGTGATCGACGTCACGCGCCGCTCGATCGAGGAAAGCGCGGCAGCGATCGTCAACCTCTACAACGAATTTCTGGCCGCACGCGAAGGCTCGGCGGCGTGACGCTGGTGCTTGCGTCAGGCAGTGCATCGCGCCGCGCCATGCTCGATGCAGCCGGGGTGGCCTATCAAGCGCTGCCCGCGCAAATCGACGAACGTGCGCTTGAAGCCGATCTGGCCGGGGCAAGCGCGGCCGAGGTTGGAGTTGCGCTTGCCACCGCCAAGGCACTGGCGGTGAGCGCAATTCATCGCGGCAAGCTGGTGCTGGGCAGCGATTCGCTGGTCGAGGTTGCGGGCCGTCGGTTCGACAAACCGGCCAACCGGGACGATGCGGCGGACCACCTCAGATTCTTTTCGGGAAAGACAATGCACCTCCACAGCGCCGCGGCTTTGGCGCGAGATGGACGGGTTGTCTGGCAGCACGGCGAGACTGCGGTCCTGCAAGTGCGCGAACTGTCCGAGGAGTTCATTGCAGACTACCTCGCGACCGAATGGCCGGCCGTGGCTGGCTGTGTCGGAGTATTCCGGATCGAGGCGCTGGGGGTGCAATTGTTCGAGCAGATCGAGGGCAGCCACTTTACCGTGCTGGGGATGCCCTTGCTCGCAGTGCTGGCCGCCTTGCGCGATCACGCGGAATTGCCGCGATGATTTATGCCGAAGTCATCGGCGATCCGATTGCCCAGTCGAAGTCGCCCACGATCCATAAGTTCTGGCTGGGCAAGCTGGGGATCAAGGCCGACTACCGCACCTGCCATGTTGTTGCGGCCGGCCTCGCCGATTATTTGGCCGCACGCCGGGCCGATCCCGACTGGCGCGGGTGCAACATCACCATGCCGCACAAGCAGACCGCGATGGCACTGGTTGACCGGCTTGATCCGCTTGCCGTGCGGATCGGTGCGATCAACGCTGTAGTGCGCGACGAAAATGGAGTGCTGACCGGATACAACACCGATGCCGCCGGATTTCTGGAGCCGCTGCTGCCGCTGCTTGATGGCCCGCACCTGTGGCGAATGGCGCGCGTCATCGGCGCCGGCGGGGCGGCGCGGGCGATTGTGGCGGCGCTGGCCGATCAAGGCTTTACCGTGGTTCTGGCGGCACGCGACCCGGCCAAAGCGCGGACGCTGCTCGATCAACTGGCGCCGGGGGGTGAGCATCACACTCCGCCGCTCGAACATTTCGCCACGGCGACCGATTTTGCCTTTGATGATCGCAGTCAGTTGCTCGACCTGGTGGTCAACGCGAGCCCGCTCGGCATGGCGGGGCAGCCGCCGCTGACGTTCGATCTCAGCCACGTGCCGCCCGGCAGCACGGTCTACGACATCGTCACCAACCCTGTCCAAACTCCGCTGCTCGCCGCTGCAGCTGTGGCGGGATTTGCCACAATTGACGGCCTCGCCATGCTGATCGGGCAAGCCGCCGCGGCGTTTGAAAAGTTGTTCGGCCAGCCGGCCCCGCGCCAGTACGATGCCGAACTGCGCGAGCTGCTGACCCGGTGACCAAGCCTTTCATCCTCGGTCTGACCGGCTCGATCGGGATGGGCAAGTCGGCGGTCGCCGCGATGTTTCAGGGGCTGGGCGTGCCGGTGTTCGATGCCGACAAGGCGGTGCACGAATTGCAGGGACCGGGCGGCGCGTGCCTCGAACCGATCGAACGCCTGTTTCCCGGCACCACCGGACCGCAGGGGGTCGACCGGCAGAAACTCGGCGCGGCCGTGTTCGGCAATCCGGCGGCATTGGCGCAGCTCGAACAGGTGGTTCACCCAGCCGTCGCCGCGCTGCGCCATGCCTTCCTTGCCGACAACGCTGGTGCGCCGCTGATCGTGTTCGACATCCCGCTGCTGTACGAAAAGGACGGCTGGAAATCGGTCGACGCCGTAGTGGTCGTCTCGGCCCCGGCAGACGTCCAGCGCGCCCGGGTGCTGGCCCGGCAGGGGATGTCTGAAGAAAAGTTCGAGAAGATTCTGGCGCTGCAGGTGCCCGATGCCGAAAAGCGCGCACGAGCCGATTACGTGCTCTATACCGGCACGTCGCTCGCTGAAACCCGACATGCAGTGCTGCGGCTGGTTCACACGCTCCCCCAGCCGCAAAAATAGCGCGTGAGGCCCCTTGTATAGCGCCGCCCTTAGGCAGATATCATCCGGGTAATGCGCGAGATCATATTCGACACCGAAACGACCGGGCTGGATCCCAAAAGCGGTGACCGGATGGTCGAAATCGGCTGCATCGAGATGGTCAACCGTTGCCCGACCGGCCAGACCTTCCACGCCTACTTCCACCCCGATCGCGACATGCCCGCTGCCGCCGAAGCGGTGCACGGCCTGTCGATCACGTTCCTTTCGGACAAGCCCCGCTTTCACGAGCGCGCGCATGGACTGCTCGAATTTCTGGGCGATTCGATGCTGGTCGCGCACAATGCCGGGTTCGATTTCGGTTTCGTCAATGCCGAGCTCGAGATGTGCGGGCTGCCGCCGCTGGGCCGCGAGCGGATGATCGACACGGTTCAGCTTGCCCGCGTCCGCCATCCAGGATCGAAACTGTCGCTTGATGCGTTGTGCACCAGGTATGGGATCGATCGCAGCCACCGCACCCGCCACGGCGCCCTGCTCGATGCCGAACTGCTGGCGCAGGTCTATGTCGAGCTTACCGGCGGCCGGCAGATCGGCTTGTCGCTGGCCGCTGATAACACCGATGGTGCAGTATCGGTCATGCCCGGGCTGCCGCAACGTCAACGCATGTTCCGCCCCGCGCGGCCCCACGGGCCGAGCGAGGCCGAGCTGGCGGCACATGCCGCCTTCCTCGAAACGGTTAAGTCTCCGCTCTGGCTCGACTGAACCGTTTCGCGCTTAGTTAGGAGTACGTCTCATGGACATTCGCGTATCGGGCCACCAGGTCGAAACCGGCGTCGCACTGCAAAGCCACGCGCAGGATCGGCTCGCCGCGATTGTCGGGAAGTATTTCAATAGCGCGCTGTCTAGCACGGTGACGTTCAACCGCGCCCCCGCTGGGGCGTTCCGCGCCGATGTCGTCACCCATGTCATGCACGGACTGGTGCTTAAGGGCGCAGGGATTGCGCATGATGCGCATGCTGCGCTCGACCAGGCAGCGGAGAAGATCGACAAGCAGTTGCGCCGCTACAAGCGCCGGCTGTCGGACCATTCGGAGCAGAGTGCCCATGCCGTGCGTGAGGAAGAGGCAGCTTACACAGTGTTCGCCGAACCCGATGAAGCGGCCGAGGAAGTAACCGGCGACGCTCCATTGGTGATCGCCGAAACCAGGGTCGATGTGCCCGAAACCACGGTGTCGAATGCCGTCATGATGCTTGACCTCAGGAACACCAATGCGCTGCTGTTCAAAAATGCTGGCACGGGTCGGCATAATATGGTCTATCGCCGCGGTGACGGTTCGATCGGCTGGGTTGAACCTAGCTGACGCGTAGCGTAAGGCCGCGCACTTAATCCATCAGGCGAGGAAGGGCTGAACGTCGGGAATTTTCGCCGCGCTGTCCGCTGTCACCACGCGTAATTTATTTGAGCACTGTGTCCGCTATGACCGCACTTTTCACACTTATGCCTGAGGCTGTCGGCACGATTGCTGCCGAGAGCAAGCAGATTATCCTCGACCGGCTCGCGCAGCGATTCGCCAGCGTTTACGGGCTCGATCCCGTCACCGTGCTCGAGCGGCTCGAAGAGCGCGAGAAACTCGGCAGCACCGGGTTCGGGCGCGGCGTAGCGATTCCGCACGCGCGAATCTCCGATCTCGGCCGCCCGGTCGCGGTGTTCCTGCGGCTTGAAACCCCGGTGGCGTTCGAAGCTGCCGATGGCATGCCGGTCGATATGGTGTTCGGGCTGCTTTCGCCCGAAGCAGCTGGTGCCGCGCACCTCCATGCGCTCGCGGCGATCAGCCGGATGATGCGCGATGACAAAATGCACGCGGCGCTGGGCGAAACCACCAACGCCGAGGCACTCTACGCGCTCCTCGCCAATAGCATCGACCGCGACGCTGCCTGACCGCCAAGACAGGCTCTAGATGGACGCGCGGCTTCCCGCTCATCTCGAAGTTTCGGGCTTGCTGCGCTCGGTGCAAGCTGCCGGCGGGTTCGCCATGGTGCTCCACAAAGGTGAACGCGAGGCCGGGACAATTGTCGTCGTTTGCACCGAGAATGGCGCAAACCGGCGCATTTTCGAGCGTATGCCGAGCCCGGACGGGGACCGTCAGTGGACCCTGGTTCAGACTGAAGATATTGAAAACAAAGCAGGATTTGATGAATATCTGGCGCGTCGCACGCGCCAGGACCCCGATCTGTGGATCATTGAACTGGATATCGCAGATGGTGAACGTTTCATCGGATTGGCGGGAACCAATGGTTGACTTTGTTGCACTGCACAATCAAAGGGCGCTCACCTTTTGATGCGTGGGCGGCGCGTCGGGCACTCGGCCCGGCACGCAAGCACGCAGACGGGGGGCAGCCGGCAGGGTTTCCGGTTTGGGGCACAGCATAAGCAAACAGCTCCAAACAATCCTGCGTCAGGCGCGCCAACCGCCCAAGAATGACTATCGATGAGCAAGAAGCTCCACCGGGCCAGTGCAATTGCAGTGGCCGCAATGATTGGTACGATTATTTTCAGCGCCAACGGTTCGGGCGCTTCCGCGCAAAATGTTGCTGCGGACCAGACCGTCACCCAGCCTCTGCAGGCTGTCGACCAGACCATTTCCCAGCCAGCTCCCCAGCCGCTTCAGGTTACGACCATTCCGAATGTCGGCGATAACGCTGCGCCCGAGGTCGAAGCTCCCCAAATTCACGCCACATCGCTCGCCGCGCTGGTTGCCGCGCAGCCGCAGCCGGGTGAACTGTCGCGCGAACTCAATTGCCTTGCCGGTGCGGTCTATTTCGAAGCCAAGAGCGAATCGCTAGCCGGCCAGCTCGCGGTCGGCCGGGTGATCGTTGCCCGTTCGAAGTCGGGCCGCTTCCCCAATTCGTATTGCGGCGTGGTTTACCAGCCCTCGCAGTTCTCGTTCGTGCGCGGCGGCGGCATGCCCGGCATCGCCAAGAGCTCGCGCCAGTGGAAGAACGCCGTCGCGATCGCGCAGATCGCCCACACCGGCACCTGGCGCAGCCCGGTTGAGGGCGCGCTCTACTTCCACGCTGCCTATGTCAGCCCTGGCTGGCATTTGAAGCGCGTGGGCCGGATCGAAAACCACGTGTTCTATCGGTAAGTTTTCCGGCTAGCGCCGGTGCGGGAAACCCGTCCGGGTTTCCCTTGCAACACCAGCCCGCTCCCCCGGCCCGACCACCCATAGGGTACCCTAGTTGCGGGTGGTCGGGCCGGGGGAGCGGGCTGGTGTTGCAAAGCTATTCGCGGATGCGAATAGCGCACCCAGACAATCAA
>JARXKR010000013.1:0-13940 GCA_030271565.1 Pseudomonadota bacterium | reverse complement strand
CGGGCTGGTGTTGCAAAGCTATTCGCGGATGCGAATAGCGCACCCAGACAATCAAGCGAATTCGAACCACACCGGCGCGTGATCGCTTGCCCTCTCGCGAGCGCGGTGTTCCTTGTCGACGCCTGCGCTGACCAGCCGGTCCGCCAGCTCGGGCGACAGCAGTGCGTGATCGATGCGAAACCCGTGATCGCGCTGCCACGCCCCGGCCTGATAATCCCAATAGGTCCAGACCCCGCCTTGCGGGTTGAGCGTGCCGAGCGCGTCGGTCCAGCCATCGGCCAGCAGCCGGGCATAGGCATCGCGCGATTCGGGCTGCATCAGCGCGTCGGCGGCCATCGCTGCGGGTGCCCATACGTCGTTGTCGCGGGGAATCACGTTGTAATCGCCGAGCACGATCGCCGGCACTTCCTCCACCGCAATCTCGGCCATGCGTGCGCGCAGCCGGTCCATCCAGCGCAACTTATAGTCGAACTTCGGTCCCGGAACCGGGTTGCCGTTGGGCAAATAAATGCAGGCAATCCGCACTCCGGCCACGTCAGCCTCGATATAACGCGAATGGTCATCCTCGGGCTCACCCCCAAGGCCGCGCTGGACTTCCACCGGTGCCACGCCATCGGCCAGGATCGCCACGCCGTTGAAGCCCTTCTGGCCGTGCCAGATCGCGTGATAGCCGATCGCCTCAAAGTCCTTGGCTGAGAAGCCTTCGTCCTGCGTCTTGATTTCTTGCAGGCAAGCGACCGCCGGACGGGTTTCCTCAAGCCATTCGAGCAGACGAGGCAATCGCGCCTTGATCCCGTTGATGTTGAAAGTGGCGATCTTCATCAGATCGAGAAGGAAGAACCGCAGCCGCAGCCTGAGACTGCATTGGGATTGGTAACCTTGAACGCCGAACCACCTAGCGATTCCACGTAATCGACTTCTGACCCTGCAATCAGATCAAGGCTGACCGCATCGACCAGCAGGCGAACGCCGCCTTGCTCGACCACCAAATCGTCCTCTTCCGGCGCATCGGCCAAGCCGAATTTGTACTGGAAGCCAGAGCAGCCGCCGCCTTCGACCGCCAGCCGCAATATCGCAGGCTTGCCTTGCTTGCTGGCGATCAGCGCCACGCGCGCGGCGGCCGACGGGCTCAAGGTCATGGTGGGAGCGTCCATGCAGCAAATGTAAGCGTTCGGGCTGCTATCGGCAAGGAGGCCGGATCAGGCGCTCTGGATATAGCTGCGCATCGCTTCGGCTTCGGCTTCGATCCGTTCGATCCGGTATTTGACCAGATCGCCGATCGAAACGAAGCCGACCATCCGCCCGCCCGCGACTACGGGCAGGTGGCGGAAGCGGCGGCGGGTCATCAGCCCCAGCGCGTCCATCACCCCGGTGCCCGGCTCGACCGTGATTGCAGGCGCGGTCATCACCGCGCCGACACTGCCATCGAGCATTCCCGGACCTTGCTCGGCGAGGTGCCGAACAACATCGCGTTCGGAAAAGATCCCAACAATCTCGCCGTTCTCCAACACCGGCACTGCGCCGATTTTGTGGCTCGCAAACAGAGCCACCGCCTCGCGCACCGAAGTGCCGGTTTCGCAGCCGATAACTTCGCTGCCGCGTCCCTCGATCAATCGCGCAATCGTCATGTGGGCTCTCCCGGTTGATGCGATCTTGCGCAGGAGAATGACACGAAGCGAAGCGTTTGGCGAATCACTCGCTGGTTTCGTCCGGCAGCGCCGGATAGAGCCGGTATTCCTCGACCGGCATGCCGCCGACCAGGTGCTCCTCGATAATCCGTTCGAGCACCGGTTCGGTGCACGAATGGTACCAAACTCCCTCGGGCCAGACCACCGCGATTGGCCCGGCGGCGCAGATCCGCAGGCAATCAGCCTTGGTCCGGGCGATGCGCTGCTCAAGCCCGCGCTGCTTGATCGCTTTCTTGAGATATTTCCACGCCGGGGTGCCAACGGCGCGCGAACAGCATTCGCCCTTTTCCGATTCGGCGCAGAGAAAAATATGGCGCCGGATCTGGTCGCCGCCGGTTTTGGTCAGAGCTGCGCGCGCCTTGGCGAGGTCGTCGTGTTTGCCGCTCATGGCTTAAGCAGCCATTGCTCGAGCGCGGCGCGGGTATCGTTTGTCACCGGGGCCGGGCGATCATCGCTGATCGCGACGATGACCGAGCGGGCAAAGGCGATCACGGTGCCGTGCTGGACCAGGATCTGCGCGATCGACCAGCTGGTCCGCCCGACCCGATCGATCCCGCACAATGCCTCCACCGGATCGGGGAAATGGCCTTGCGCGAGATATTCCATCCCGACGCTGGCAACCATCGCGCGGCGCTCGCCGATCTTGACCTTGAGCCCGACCGCCTGATTGAAGCGCACCCGCGCGTCTTCCATCATCGCCGCCAGCGCGACATTGTTGAGGTGCTGGTTGGGATCGACATCGGCAAACCGCGTCGTCACCGTGTGGCTGAACGGATAGCGCTCGGGAGTGAGCAACGCGGGATCGGGACGCGGCACTCAGCGAGCCGGCTTGAGATAGCGCGCCAGCCAGGCAAACACAGTCTGGTGCCATTGCAGCGAATCCCTGGGCTTCAGCACCCAATGGTTCTCCTCGGGGAAGACCAGCAATTCGCTCGGCACTTCGCGCTGCTGCAGCGCGCTGTAAGCGGCGAGGCCTTGGGTATAGGGAATGCGGAAATCCTTCTCGCCGGTGATCACCAGCATCGGGGTCTGCCATTTGGCGACGTAGTTCACCGGGTTCCACTTCTCGAATTCTTGCGGAGCCTCGAAATAGGCGTGGCCGCCGTGTTCCCAGGTATCGAACCACAGTTCTTCGGTTTCGTAGGCCATGGCACGGGCATCGAACACGCCGTCGTGCTGGACCAGGCATTTGAACCGGTCGGGCCATTGACCTTCGAACCAGTTCATCATGTAGCCGCCATAGGACGCGCCCAGCGCGCAGGCATTATCGCCGTCGAGCTCGGGATGCGCGGCAATTGCGGCGGCGATCCCAAGCTTCTGGTCCTCAAGCGGCTTGCCGCCCCAGTCGCGGTTGATGCTGTCGGTGAAGGCCTGGCCGTAGCCGGTCGAACCGTGGAAATCGATCGTCACCACCGCATAGCCCTGGCTCGCGAACAGCCGCGGGTTCCAGCGGAACGACCACCCGTCGCCAAACGAGCCCTGCGGCCCGCCATGAACCATCAGCAGCACCGGGAGCTTGCCACTTGCTCCAGCGGGTTCGTGGACCATCCCCCAGACGGTATCGCCGTTCGCGCCCTTGAAGCTGAACCGGGTCGAGGTGACCTTGCCGAGTGCGGCAAGCTGCGCGTCGTTGGCATGGCTCAGCGCGCGCGCCGGTTTGCCTTTGTCCGAGATGTAAACTTCGGCCGGATTGGCGACTGCATCGCGGGTGAAGACATAGCCGCCGTTCTTGAGCGGGATGACCGAGCCGATGTGGCCGTCGGTCAACCCCTTGGGCGCGAGCTTGAGTCGGGTGACCTTGCCGGTGGCGATATCGACGCGGAACACCGGATTATCGAGCACGTCCTCGGCGGTGACGATCAGCGCCTTGCCGTCAGGGCTCCACACCATCGACCCGGCCGAACGGTCCCAGTCCTGGGTCAGCGCGCGGCGCTGGCCGGTTGCCAAGTTGAGCAGTTGCACCACCAGCCGGTCGGCTTCGTAGCCGGGGCGCGCCATCGCGGTGTAGGCAAGCCATTTGCCGTCGGGCGAGGGTACCGGCAGGGTGTCTGTCGCCTGGTTGTCGGCGGTCAGGTTGTGCGGTGCGGTGCCGTCGAGCGGGCTGTGCCACACATCGATATTGGTCGAGCGCGGTTCGGCCCGGTCGGCCTGCCGCGCGGCGAAGTAGGCGCCGTTCGAATCGGCGCTCCACGCCACGTCCTCGTTACCGCCGAATGGCTTGGTCGGGGTGTCACCGGTCAGCGTGCCGACCGGGCCATCGACTGCCGCGCCATCGCCGGCGATCTTGCCAGATCCATCGAGTCCGAAGGCGAAAGTGCGGCTGTACTGGCCCGGCGTTTCCCACGCGTCCCAGTGGCGGACGAACCCGGTGCCATCGGTATAATGCCGTCCGGTGCCCGGTCCCGGCTGCGAACTATCGCCGCTCTTGTCGCAGCCCAGCGTCGGGCAGTCGCGCGCGACGTCGCCCCAGACCAGCACGCGCTGGCCGTTGGGCGAAATGGCGAAGCCGGCGACGTCGGCTTTGAATGCAGAGGCCTGCACCGGTGCGGCACCTGGTTGCGCCAAGTCGAGCACCCACAGCTGGTCGTTGCCCGACTTGCCGGAAATGAAGTACAGCCGCTTGCCATCGGGGCTGAACGCCGGGGAACTCTCGTTGGCATCGGCAAGATCCGCGATCTTTTGCGGCGTTCCGCCTTTGGCGCCAACGCGCCACAGGCCGGTTACGCGCTTATAGGTCGCGGGATCGGTGTCGGTCTGCGAATAGACCACCCAGCTGCCATCAGGCGCGGCCGCCGGGCCGCTGACGCGTTTCAGCGTTACAAGGTCCTGCGGGGTCATGACCTTGGTCTCGGTCTGACTGAGGGCAGGCGTTGAGACTAGAGCGAAAGCGAGCGCGCCAAGCGCGATAGAAGGCTTGTTCATGCGTCCAAGGCTAGCCGCAGGCCGCTGCGCTTCCTAGCTTTTCTTGCCGACGATCCGCGCGATCTCGGCGGCG
Organism: Pseudomonadota bacterium; assembly: GCA_030271565.1. GTDB lineage: Bacteria > Pseudomonadota > Alphaproteobacteria > Sphingomonadales > Sphingomonadaceae > Novosphingobium. The sequence continues at coordinate 9,257 of JARXKR010000013.1, read as the reverse complement.
ACCAGCTTTTCCACCAGCGCCGGCAGGTTCTTGTCGAGCCAGGCTGCCAATTCGGGACGGAGCAGGTCGCGCACCATCCCTTCGAGCGAGGTTTCGCCCGAGCGAACAATTTGCGGTGCAGCAGGCGGCTGCGCCATCAGCGCCAGAGCGGCGAGCGATTCGCTAATCGAGCTGACGGTTTCGGTGCCAACCAGCGCATCGTCCGTGGCTTCTGCTTGCGCATAGTGCGCGGCATCGTCGGCGGCCTCATCGGCTTCGACATATTCGCCCATTCCGGTGAGATCGAGCACGTCGTCGGCGGGGACCGCAGCCTGCACTTCTTCCGGCAGCCCGCGCTCCTCGCGCTCACGCCGCTCCTCGGCCGCACCGGCGCGATTGTCGCGCGCGATCACTTTCTTGATCGATTCGAGGATTTCCTCGACCGAAGGTTCACCGGCCTGGCGCATCGCCCCCAACTCCAAGCAGTCCCCAAGCGGGACAGAATCACTAAGGGGTTACTGAACCGGTCTGTGCGGGGGTGTCAACGGTGCGCGTTGAATCGACTGTCGGGGTCGGATCGTCGCTCCAGTCCCAGATCTTGCCGTGGACGCGATCGTAGTTGCTGACCGGGTCGTATAGCACCCCGCCGTCGAGCCCAAGATCGCGGGCCCCGGCTTTGCCCATCGCGGCGAGCAGGTTGAACCCGGCGACGTAGGCGTTGCGCCGCGCCGTGGCGAGCTGGACCTGCGCCCCGAGCAATTCCTGCTCGGCGTTGAGAATGTCGAGAATGGTGCGATTGCCGACGGTATTTTCGGCGCGCACCCCTTCAAGGCTGAGCGCGGCGGCATCGACCGCGGTTTGCGACGAGCCGATCAGCGACTGCGCCGCCTGCCATTGCGCATAGGCCGAACGCACGCTGGCGATCACCGCGCGTTCGGTCCCGACCTCGGTCTCGAACGCCTGGTCTTCGCGGGTCTGGGCAAGGCGGCGCTGCGCGGCGGGAAGCCCGCCTTGGAAGATTGGGATATTGGCCTGGATGCCAACCCGGCCGGATGTGCCACTCTGCGCGAACGAACCCGATAGCGGCCCGCCAAGGGTGCCGAGGTAATCGTTATAGGTTGCCCCGGCGAACACGCCCACGGTCGGCAGGCGGCGCGCCCCAGCGACCTTGACGTCGTAACCCGCCGCCTTCGAACGCTCGCGCGCAGCAAGCAGGTCGGGGTTCGAATCGAGCGCAATCGCCACCGCGTTTTCGGGGCTGGCGGGCAGCCCGGCGAGCGGCGGCGGCGCGTGGAGGTCGATCGGCGCCTTGCCGACGACCTGGATATAGCGTTCGCGCGCCGCGATCAGGTTCGCCTCGGCGCTGCGCAGCTGCCCGCGCGCGAGCGCGAGCCGCGAATCCGATTGAGCGACGTCGGTGCGGGTCAGGTCACCGATTTCAAACCGGTCCTTGCTCGCCTGCAGGTTGACCGAGAGCTTTTTGGCGTTGGACTGGTTGAGCTTCACCACCTCCTGCGCCAGAATCACATCCATGTAGGCCGCAACCGTCTGCGAGAAGACGCTGCTTTCCACCCCGCGCAAGTCGGAGCGTCCGGCAAGATCGCGCGTCTCGGCAGCCCGGACCGAATTCTTGACTGCACCGCCCGAGAAGATCGGCACGCTGACGGTCGGGCCGACGCTGAGGCTTCGCGATGGATTGCTGGTAGAGCCACTGGCCCCGGTCGCGATGGGAAACTCGGTATAAGTCGCGGTGCCCGAGAGCGAAGGCAGCCCGGCAGCACGTGCGATCGGCACGCCTTCGTCAACCCCGCGCTGCTGCGCGCGTGCAGCCTGCAGGGTCGGGTTGGTCTGATAGGCCAGGATCAAAGCATCGCGCAGTTCATCGGCGAGCGCCGGTCCGGCAATCAACGTAGCCGCGCCAGCCAGCAACAAGCCGCGCGCCAGCCGCGAAACCTTCAATCCGAACATACGCCTAGAAACTCCAACTCTTGGCGCGGACGAATTCACCCAGCACCGGTATTCCCACTTCGGCCAAGGGAAGCAATTGCACATTGCCGCCCAGCTTGCGCCCGCTGGCGAGCCGGGTCACCCCGCGCAGCACCAGCCCGGTCACGACCCGGCCATTCTCGGCTAGCGCATCAGCCAGCGCATCGGGCAATTGCTCGATCGCGCCGTCGATCAGCACCAGATCGTAAGGCTGCGCGCCGCGCTTAGCCTTGGTCACTGCTGCGGCATCGACGCTATCGACCAACGCCCCCATCGCCTCGACCAAGGCCGCAAGATAGGTACTGCCAGCGGTAACCACCAGAACCCGCTCGCCTTTGCGTGGCAGGGCTTCGCTCAGCATCAAGCCGTGAACCAGCGGCGCGGGCAGCGCGCGGCCCTCGCCCAGCGGGATCGCCCGGTCGATATAGGCATGGCCGCGGGCCTCAGCGGGCACGAATTGTTCGCGTGCCACCTTGCCGATCGCCGCAAGCACGGCCGCATCGTTGACCCCACTGACGCGCAGCTGGCTGTCGATCATTGCCCGGCGCGCAGCGTCCGGATTGGCGCCGGCGGGAATCGTCTCGGCAGTGCTGACGGTCATTCGCTGGGGCCCTTGTCGCGCGCTGTATTACACAACTAAAACAGCTAGGCAATCGCTTGCCTCATAACCGGTGGCACATGCTGCGCCAAGCGCTTTGACGGACAGGCAGAGCTGCGCCTATTGGGGCGGGAAAGTAGCGCCAGCAGAAGGAACCGTGCCGTGACCGAGATGGTGACCATTCGCGAGACTGACCTGATCGAAAGCGTCGCCGACGCGCTCCAGTTCATCAGCTATTACCATCCGATGGATTACATCCGCGCACTGGGCGAGGCCTACAAGGCCGAGCAGGGGCCGGCGGCGAAGGACGCGATCGCCCAGATCCTGACCAACAGCCGGATGTGCGCCGAGGGCCACCGCCCGATCTGCCAAGATACCGGGATCGTCAACGTGCTGATCGAATGGGGCCAGGAGTGCCGGCTCGAATCGGCGCGCAGCCTGCAAGAGGTGGTCGACGAGGGGGTGCGTCAGGCCTATCTCAACCCCGACAACAAGCTGCGTGCCTCGGTGCTGGCCGATCCCGCGTTCACCCGCCGCAACACCCGCGACAACACCCCTGCCGTGGTTCACGTGACCATGGTCCCGGGCCGCTCGGTCGGCATCGACGTCGCGGCCAAGGGCGGCGGGAGCGAGAACAAGTCGAAGTTCAAAATGATGAACCCGAGCGATTCGGTGCAAGACTGGGTCGAGGAAATGCTCCCGCAAATGGGCGCCGGCTGGTGCCCGCCCGGGATGCTCGGGATCGGCATCGGGGGCACCGCCGAACACTGCATGCAGCTCGCCAAGCAGGCGCTGATGGAGCCGATCGACATGGCGCAATTGAAGCAGCGCGGGGCCTCGACCGATATCGAACGGATGCGGATCGAGATCTTCGACCGGGTCAACGCTTTGGGGATCGGCGCGCAGGGGCTGGGCGGACTATCGACCATCCTCGACGTCAAGATCCTCGACGCGCCGTGCCACGCCGCAGGCAAGCCCGTCGGGATGATCCCCAACTGCGCCGCCACCCGCCACGCGCATTTCACCCTCGATGGCTCGGGACCGGTGTACCTCGAAACCCCAAAGCTGGATGAGTGGCCCGACGTGCACTGGCAGCCTGACGCCGCCGCGATCCGCGTCGACCTCGATCACCTGACCCCTGAGATCGTGCAAAGCTGGAAGCAGGGCGACCGGCTGCTGCTCAACGGCAAGATGCTCACCGGGCGCGATGCCGCGCACAAGCGCATCCAGGACATGCTGGCCAAAGGCGAGGCGCTGCCGGTCGAGTTCAAAGGCCGCGCAATCTATTATGTCGGCCCGGTCGACCCGGTGATCGGCGAAGTGGTTGGCCCGGCCGGTCCGACCACCGCGACACGGATGGACAAGTTCACCGAAATGATGCTCGAGCTTGGGCTGCTGACCATGATCGGCAAGGCCGAGCGCGGTCAGGGTGCGGTCAGCGAGATTGCCAAGCACAAAGTTGCCTACCTGATGGCGGTTGGCGGCGCCGCCTATCTGGTCAGCCGGGCAATCCGCGGGGCCAAAGTGGTGGCGTTCGAGGACCTCGGGATGGAGGCGATCTACGAATTCACGGTCGAGGATATGCCGGTGACGGTCGCAGTCGATTCGGAAGGTAACAACGTCCACCAGCTCGCTCCGCTGGTGTGGAAAGAGAAGATTGCGCGCGAACACCTGCTGCCGACCTGATGCGGGAGCGGGCAATATCCTCGACCAACACAAGAGTCGCTTCGACCAAGCCGCTGGCCTTGGCAGGTGTCCTGCGGCTAACCCAAGTTTGACCATGGACGAAATCAACCTCCAGCCCGGCCGCGTGCCAACCCGCATCGTGCTCGCTTCGATTGCCGGGATCTGGCTGTGCTATCTTGCGCTGATCACGCTGCGCAGCTTGCTGATCGACCGTACATACTTTTCCGAGATGCTCGGCCTGCGCAGCGTGGTGACGCTGGCCGGGATCGCAATGACGGTAATGGTCTGGTCGATCCTGCGGCTGTTCGACCGCCGCCGGGTCGGCGTGCGGATGGGAATCGCTGCGGTGCTGATGGTGCCCGCCGCACTCGCACTGGCCTTGATCAACACCCAGGTATTTTCAGGCATCGACCAGCGCAATTTCAAGCAGGAACGCAACCCGAGCGAGGTCCAGGTCCGCCATGATACCGCCGGCAACGTGCTGGTCGATATTCCTGATCCACCGCAATTGAGCCGCGCGCAGTTGGCGCAGTTGCAGCAGAAATTTGCCGAGCAAGGCCTGTGGCGCCAGCTGACCGATATCGCGATCGGGCGCTATTTTCTGCTGCTCGCCTGGGCCGCGCTTTATTTTGCGATGGTCAATGCCGAACAGGCGCGCGCGGCCGAACGGCGCGAAGGCGAATACCGCCGCGCCGCCAAGGCCTCGGAGTTGCGTTCGCTGCGTTACCAGGTCAACCCGCACTTCCTGTTCAATACGTTGAATTCGCTTTCTGCGCTGGTGATGACCGGCAAAGACGCGGCGGCGGAGAAGATGATCCAGACGCTCTCGGCGTTCTACCGCCGCAGCCTGGCTGAAGACCCGACCGGCGATATTGCGCTTGAAGCCGAAGTTGCACTGCAGCGCTCCTACCTTGAGATCGAAGCGGTGCGCTTTCCCGAGCGGCTGCGGACCCGGTTCGATCTTCCGCAAGCACTCGAGCAGGCCTGCGTGCCGGGGCTGATCCTCCAGCCGCTGGTCGAAAATTCGGTGCGCTACGCTGTCGCCGCGACCGCGCGCCCGGTAACCGTGGCGGTGACCGCGCGCGAGGACGTCGGCCAGCTCGTGCTCGAAGTCAGCGACGATGGCCCGGCCATTCCCGATGACGGCGAGCATGGTTTCGGGATCGGCCTCGCCAATGTCCGCGACCGGCTGGCGGTACGCTACGGTGATGCCGCGAGCCTGGTCTCGGGGCCTGGCGATGGGGGCGGGTGGCGCTCGGTGATCCGACTGCCACTCGAAGTCGATGATTGACGCCGACACCGCCGAACTCGCCACGCTGATCGTCGATGACGAGCCGCTCGCGCTCGAGCGGATGGAGCTTATCTGTGGCGGGATTGCGGGGCTGCGGGTGGTCGGCACCGCGCGCGACGGTGCGGCGGCGCTGGTGGCTATTGCCGATCTAGCGCCCGACCTAGTGCTGCTCGACATCACCATGCCCGAACTCGACGGGCTCGCGGTGGCACGCGCCTTGACCCGGCGTGACGCCGCTCCGGCAGTGGTGTTTGTCACCGCGCACGAGAATTTCGCTGTCGAAGCATTCGATCTCGACGCGTTCGACTACGTGCTCAAGCCGGTCACCCCGGAACGACTCGAACGTGCAGTGTCGCGCGCGATCGCCCGGCGCAGCACCCGCGCCCGTGGTGAGCCGCAATGGCTTAGCGAATTCTGGGTGCCCTATCGCAGCGAACTTCTGCGCATCGCCGCCGCCGATGTCGAACGGATCGATGCCGAACGCGACTATGTCCGGCTCCACGTCGGTGGGCGCAGTTATCTGCTGCTCCAGACCGTTTCCGGGCTTGAGGCGCGGCTCGATCCGGGCCGCTTCATCCGCCTTCACCGCTCGACCATCCTGCGCCGCGACCGCATCACCGGGCTGCGCCACGATGGGCTCGGGGTTTGGTCAGCCGAACTCGATGACGGCACCATGGTGCGGATCGGGCGGACTTATCTTTCACGTGCCAAGGCGATGGCTGGCCGTTAAGGCTACGCATCACGGGTCTTATCGTGGTCTTCCTGCTCGGCATGGGCAATTTTGCGGTGCACAACGCCGTGCTCGAAAGCGATCATCCCCTGCTCGGCAAAGTGCCGTTTTTCTTCCACCTGCTCGGCGGACGATTTTCGCTTTATGTCGAATTCGCGATGCTGCTTGGCTCAATGCTGGTGGTCGCGCAAGGCTCATCGGGCTGGGCATTGTTCTATGCGGGCTACATCGCGGTCAACGTTGTTTCCGCATGGTTGATCCTCAGCGGACGGGTGTAACCCCGGATCGAATTGGCCGCTTGGTCGTTGGTGCCAAAAGGATTTTCCTCCCATGCTTGATCCCGCCATTTTGTGGCTGGTCGCCAATAGCGCCAGCGGCAGCAACGATGCCACTGCGCTTTCCGAGCTGATCGAACGCCTGCGCGAGGCCGGACACGCACCCGGCCGGGTTGTCGATGTGGCCAACGAAGACTTGCCCGACCGGGTAGCGCTTGAACAAGGCGGGGTCGGCACTCTCGCGGTGTTCACTGGCGATGGCACGCTCAGCGCGCTGCTTGCCCCGCTCGAAGATTGGGACGGGCAAGTGTTGGTACTTCCCGGAGGGACCACCAATCTGCTCGCCCGGATGCTGCATGAGCCATGCGAGACCGCCGCCATCGTCGCCGCTTTCGCTGCCAGGCAGGCGCGAATTGTGCGGCGACCCTGCGTACGCTGGCCCGGGCATACCGCACTGTGCGAAGTGCTCGCCGGGCCCGGGGCCAAATGGAGCGATGTGCGCGAGGGACTGCGCGAGGGTGATCTGGGCATGGTTGCCAGCACTGCGGTGGACGCCGTCAAGCACAGTGCAAGCGGCGCAATGGTGGCAATAACCTCGCCTGCGCTCGGCCATCCTGAAGGATACGCCGGGGTGCGGATCGTGCCCGGCAACGGCGGACTGGACGTGTCGGGCTATCGTTCGGACAGCTTTGGCGATTATTTCAAACAGGGCCTGGCGCTGCTGCAGCGCGATTTCCGCGAGGGTCCGCATGATCCGCTGGGCGCACACCCGGTGCTCGAATGCCGTTCGCTCGACAGCGTTCCGATCGAACTGATGATCGATGGCGAGCGCGCGCAGGGCGGCCCTGAGATACGCTTTTCGCTTGCCACGCTGGCGCTCGATCTGCTTGCAACCGGGCATGGCTGACACTCTGACGCTGTTTCATCTCAGCGACATCCATTTCGGGCTGGAAGATCGCGTTGCGCTCGGCGCCGTGAGCGCTGCGATCACCCGCCAGCAGCCGGCTGCGGTGCTGATCACCGGCGACCTCACCATGCGCGCTCGCCGCCACGAATTCGCCGCCGCACGCGACTGGATCGGCGCACTTAAGGTCCCGGTGACAGTCGAAGTCGGCAATCACGACATGCCGTATTTCAACCTGTTTGAACGGTTCGCCGACCCGTATCGGCGGTTCCTCGAAGTGCAGCGCCTGCTCGAAAAGCAGCTTACTTTGCCGGGGATTTCGGTGGTTCCGCTGCTCACCTCGGTCAAGGCGCAATGGCGCTGGCCGTGGTCCGAAGGGCGAGTCAGCGGGCGCGCCCTGGCTGAAACTCTGGCAGCGATCGACCGGGTCCCGAAGGGCAGCCGCGTGCTGGTCACCGCGCACCACCCGCTGATCGAGCGCGGCCCGCGCGGGCAGCTGCTGACCATCGGCGGTACCGCGGCGATGGCGGAGCTGGCCAAGCGCGGGGTCGCGGCGGTGCTCAGCGGACACGTCCACGATCCGTTCGATCTGATTGCCGAGACTGCCAATGGACCGCTGCGGATGATCGGCGCCGGCACTTTGTCGAAGCGCATCCGTTCGACCCCGGCGAGCTATAACGAGATAACTGTGACAGCCGATGCGATCACCGTCCGGGTGTGCAATTCGGCAGAGGTTCCAACCGACCAGATGCAGCTTGACGCGGTCCCTAAGAACGCGCTGCCACCGCGCCAGCCCGGCGAACCGGTCGCGCCCATCGGCGCCGTTCCTGCGGTCGATCCACCCACCCACTAACCAAACCAAAAAGGGCGGCCGCGCAGGACCGCCCTTTCTTGATTCTGGTAACGCAGCGAAGCTTAGCGCTTCGAGAACTGGAAGCTCTTGCGGGCCTTGGCCTTGCCGTACTTCTTGCGTTCGACCGCGCGGCTATCGCGGGTCAGGAACCCGGCGGCCTTGACCACGCCGCGCAGCGCCGGTTCGAACCGGGTCAGCGCTTGCGAAATGCCGTGCTTGACCGCACCAGCCTGGCCCGAGAGACCGCCGCCCTTGACGGTGGCGATGACATCGTACTGGCCTTCGCGTTCCGACACCTGGAACGGCTGGTTGAGCACCAGGCGCAGGGTCGGGCGGGCGAAGTACACGGCCTGTTCGCGGCCGTTGATCACGACCTTGCCCGAACCGGGCTTGATCCAGACACGGGCGACCGCATCCTTGCGGCGGCCGGTGGCATAAGCGCGGCCCTGGGCGTCGATCTGCTGCTCGCGCAGCGGCATCGTCGATACCGGCGGAGCGGCAGGGACTTCGGCAATTTCACCGAGGTCGGCGAGATCGGTGACAGTAGTTTCGGACATTATGCACCCACCTTGTTCTTGCGGCTCATCGCGGCAACATCGAGCACTTCGGGCTGGGTTCCGCCGTGCGGATGCTCGGTCCCGGCGTAGAGATGCAGAGCGCGCATCTGGTCACGGCCCAAGGGACCGCGCGGCACCATGCGTTCGACTGCCTTTTCAAGCACGCGCTCAGGAAAGCGGCCGTCGAGCACTTTGCCCGCAGTTACTTCCTTGATTCCGCCGGCATAACCGGTGTGCTTGTAATAGGTCTTCAGCTTAAGCTTGTTGCCGGTCAGCCTGACCTTGCCGGCGTTGATCACGACGACATGATCGCCGCAATCGACGTGCGGGGTGAAGCTGGGCTTGTGCTTGCCGCGCAGACGGTTGGCAATCACCACCGCGAGCCGCCCGAGCACCAA
>JARXKR010000176.1 GCA_030271565.1 Pseudomonadota bacterium | reverse complement strand
TGCTCACCACCGGCATCTATTGCCGCCCGAGCTGCCCGGCGCGGCATCCCAAGCGGGAGAATGTGCGCTTCTTTGCCGATGGCGCGGCAGCGCGCGCGGCGGGGCTGCGGGCTTGCCTGCGCTGCTCGCCCGACGATGTCAGCCGCGAGGAACGCGCGGTGCTGAGCGCAATTGCGGCGATCAAGGCGGCCGAGCAGCCGCTCGCGCTGGGGGCACTGGCGGTTGAGGCGGGCTATTCACCCGCGCATTTCCAGCGGGTATTCGCGCGGCACACGGGCCTCTCGCCCTCGGCCTATGGCCGTGCGCTGATGGCCGAGCGCGCGGCGCAGGCGCTGAGTGATGAGGGCAGCGTCACCGATGCAATCTACGCCGCGGGCTATTCGGGGCCGTCGCGGTTTTACGAAGCCAATCAAGGGAGACTGGGGATGGCGCCATCGGCATGGGCAGCGGGCGGCAAGGGCGTGACGATCTGGTGGGCAGTGGTCGATACCTCGCTCGGCCAGATGCTCGTCGGTGCGACTGACAAGGGCGTGTGCCGCCTCTCGTTCAATGAGGGGGTCGAGGCGCTCGAGGCCCGCTTCCCCAATGCGGTGCTGACGCAGGGCGGTGCCAAGTTCGCCGCGCTGCTTGCCGACGTGGTTGCTGCAGTCGAAGCCCCGGGCGACTTCGCGCACATCCCGCTCGACGTCAAAGGCACCGCCTTCCAGGAAGCTGTGTGGCGCGAATTGCAGCGGATTCCCAAAGGCGAGACGCGGACCTATGCGCAGCTTGCTGCTGCGGTCGGCAAGCCCAAGGCGGTCCGCGCGGCCGGCAGCGCCAACGGCGCGAACCATGTTTCGGTGCTGATCCCGTGCCACCGGGTTATTCGCACTGGCGGCGGGCTGGGCGGCTATGCCTGGGGCCTCGAGATCAAACGCAAGCTGCTCGAAAAGGAAGCCAAATGACCGACCAAGTTGCTGCCTTCAGGGCGCTCCATGTCCCCGGCGATCCGCTGGTCCTGTTCAACATCTGGGACGCCGGCAGCGCCAAGGCGGTGGCCAAGGCCGGAGCCAAAGCCATCGCCACCGGCAGCTTCGGCGTAGCTGAATCGCAAGGCTTTGCCGATGGCGAGGGCTTCCCGCTGCAGCACGCGCTCGATGTGGTCGAAAGCGTGGTGCGGTCGGTCGACCTGCCGGTCACTTTCGACATGGAATCGGGTTATGGTGCCACTGCGGAGGCGGTCGGGCGCTCGGCGGCGCTGGCCATTGCTGCGGGCGCGGCCGGGATCAACATGGAAGACCGCATGCCGGGTGAAACCGCGCTTTTGCCGGTTGCCGAGGCGGCCGAGCGGATCGCGGCGGCGGCATCGACCGGGCTGTTCGTCAATGCGCGCTGCGATGTCTATCGCGGGCTCAAAGCGGAAAACTATGGGCAACACTTGATCGACGCGGTGCTCGAACGGGCCGAGGCCTATGCGAAAGCGGGTGCGGGCGGGCTGTTCGTGCCGTTCCTCGGCGATCACACTGCGATCAAGACGATTTGCGCGGCCTCGCTGCTGCCGGTGAATATTTTGTGGGGTCCGGGGCGCGGGACCACGGCCGAGCTGGCCGCACTGGGCGTTGCCCGGATCAGCTATGGCCACGGGCCCTGGGCGGCGGCGATGAACTGGCTGTCGGGGCAGGCCAAAGCGGCGTTCGCGGGCGAGATCGTGCCTTACGCTTCGACCTGAACGCAAAACCTGTTGCCAGCCGCGCTCGACTGCGCGATGAAGGTGTATGGATGATATAACACACCAAACCGATGTCGTGCCCGCGCAGAAACAACCCTACGGGATGCTGCGGCGGATCGTCGCCTTTCCGCTCACTTTGCTGGTGATCGAGATCTTCGCCATCGGCGCGCTTGCGACCGGCTATACCCAAGCTGCACATCAGGTCATCGCCAAGTCCAACGGTCCCGCCTATTTTGCCGGAGCTGTGGGGCTCGCGGTGCTGCTGGTGCTGTTGTGGAAAGCCTTGCAACGCTGGCTCGAACGCCGTGAAGATCGCGAATTTGCGCTGCCGGGGGCCGGAAGCGAACTAGGCCTGGGCCTGCTGACCGGCTTCCTCCTGTTCAGCGCCATGACCGGTATAGTTGCGCTGCTCGGCGGCTTCGAAGTTCTGGGCCTGCGCGGGCAAGGCGCGCTGTGGACCATGCTGGCGATGGCGGTAACCAGCGGGACCTTCGAAGAGATCCTGTTTCGGGGCGTGCTGCTGCGCCATCTTGAGGCTTTGATCGGCACTTGGGGCGCGCTGGCGATCACCTCGCTGCTGTTCGGCGCGGCCCACCTCAGCAACCCGGGTGCGACGCTGTTTGCAGCCTTTGCGATCGCGATGGAGGCGGGGGTACTGCTCGGCGCAGCCTATCTGCTCACCCGGCGGCTGTGGCTGGCGGTGGGGATTCACGCGGCGTGGAATTTCACGCAAGGCTGGGTCTTCTCGGTCCCCGTCTCGGGCGGGGAATCGCCGCTCGGCTTGCTGATCACGCGGCGCGTCGGGCCGGAATGGCTGACCGGCGGCGACTTCGGGCTTGAGGCCAGCGTGGTGGCAATGGTTGTGGCTACGGGGGCCGGGCTTGCCATGCTGGTACTCGCCGCGCACCGCGGCGCGATCGTCGCGCCACTGTGGCGGCGGCAACCCTAACCCCGCGCCCAGCCGGGTTCCGCTTGCTCCAGTTCCATCAAGAACTGCGCGGCACTTTCGCGATATCCGGCACGTTGTTCGTCGCTCATCCGCCGCCAGGTGGCGTAAGGATTGGCTAGCCGCATGTTGCGCCCGAGCTTGGCCTCGTTCCGCGCCAGAAAATCCCAGTAGAGTGCGTTGAACGGGCAGGCGTCGGCCCCGACTTTCTGCTTCACATCGTACCGGCAGCCCCGGCAGTAATTGCTCATCCGGTTGATGTAAGCACCGCTCGCGGCATAGGGTTTGCTCGCCAGCCGGCCACCATCGGCGTGGAGCGCCATGCCAGCGACATTGGGCAATTCGACCCATTCATAGGCATCGGCGTAAACCACCAGGAACCAGTCGGCGACTTGTCCCGGCTCGATCCCCGCCAGTAGCGCGAAATTGCCCAGCACCATCAGCCGCTGAATGTGGTGTGCGTATGCGTTGTCGCGGGTCGTGCGGACGCAGTCGGCTATGCAGGCCATGTCGGTCTCGCCAGTCCAGTAGAAGTGGGGCAATGGGCGCCGGGCGTCTAAAAAGTTGGTTTCGGCCATGCCCGGCATATCAAGCCAGTACATGCCTCGGACATATTCGCGCCAGCCTATCACTTGCCGAATGAACCCTTCAACAGCGTTGAGCGGGGCGCGGCCGTCACGGTATTCGGCCTCGGCTGCCTGCGCGACTTCCAGCGGATCGAGCAGCCCAAGGTTCATTGCCGCCGCGATGTTGGCGTGGAACATGAAGTCCTCGCCCGCGATCATCGCATCCTGATATAGGCCAAAAGTGGGCAAGCGGTTTTGCAGGAAATCGGCGAGCGCTTTTTGGGCATTGGCGCGGGTGACGGCCATCGCAAATCCCTTGAGCGAGCCAAAGTGGTCACCGAACCGGGCCGCGACCAACGCCAGAACCTCCCCCGTAATCTGATCGGGCGCAAAGTACGGTAGCGGCGGGACGGTAAGATTTGCGGGCGGGCTGGAGCGGTTTTCGGCGTCGAAATTCCACTTGCCGCCGGTCGGCTTGTCGCCGTCCATCAGCAGGCCCGTCTGGCGGCGCATGTCGCGGTAGAAGTATTCCATCCGCAGTTCGCGGCGCGCTGCAGCCCAGGTGTAAAACTCGGTTTTGCTGCAAAGAAAGCGGGTGTCGGGCAGGATTTCCACCGGGCAGCCGAGCGCCGCGCTCCATTGCTTGAAGTCCTGCTGCAAGCGCCACTCGCCCGGCTCGACCACGCGGATCGCGCGGCTATTGTGCCGGGCCAGTGCGCGCTCTACCTCGCCCCGCAGCGAGCCGGTGTTGGCGGGATCGTCGAGCTTGACGTAATCAACCGTCCAGCCGTCCGCCCGCAGTTCCTCCGCAAAATGCCGCATCGCCGAGAACACCAGCGCGATTTTGGCCTGATGATGCCGCACATAGGTTGCCTCGTCCCAGACCTCGGCCAGCAGCACGGTGGCATTGGCCTGATCGGCACCTTGCAGGCTCGCCAAGCCATGCGAGAGCTGGTCTCCGAGGACCGGTATAAGGACCGGACGCTGGCTCATACGAAGCTGTAAGGATCGATATCGACCCCGACCCGCACCCCTTGCGGAAAACTCAGCGGATCGAGCCAGGCGCGGATGATCTGCTGCACTTGCGCCGAGCGCCGGGCGTTGATCAAAAGCCGGTAGCGATAACGCCCGCGCAGCAATGACAAGGGCGCGGGGGCGGGACCGAGGACCATTACATCGGGCAGGTTGGGGGCGACCGCGCCGATTGCCTTGGCCGCATCGCGCGCCTCGGCTTCGGTTTCGCTCGAGACGATGATCGCGGCCCAGCGCCCGAACGGCGGCGCGCCGGCATCGCGGCGGCCCTCGGCCTCGGCGGCATAGAACGCGTCGCGGTCCCCGGCGGCGAGCGCGGCGATCACGGCAGCTTCGGGGTGGCGGGTCTGGATCAGCACTTCGCCCGGCTTGTCACCGCGCCCGGCGCGCCCGCCGACTTGCGCGACCTGCTGGTAAGTCCGCTCGGCCG
>JARXKR010000175.1 GCA_030271565.1 Pseudomonadota bacterium | reverse complement strand
TGGCTTCGAAATTGAGTGCCACCTAGAATTCGAATTTGATCGTTCCCCCAAAGGTGCGCGGATCGCCGAGGTTGCCGACCACCAGTCCGACGCTGTTCGGGGCAATCTGCAATTGTTCAAGGTAACTGACGTTGAACACATTGCGGACCCAGCCGAACACATCGACCCGCACCCCGCCCGCATCACGAGCCGAGCGCCAGCCAAGCCGGAAGTTGGTCAGGGTGTAGCCCTTGATCTGGGTCGCGGGCGAAGGCGTGGCATTGGAAGAGTAGGACGAGCGGGTGTTGCCGTCGGCGCCGAGGTAAAACTGACCCGGCTTGCCCAGCAACGCCGTCGGCACATTGCCCTCCGCCCCGAACGAAAGCGCGTACTTCGACACGCCGGGTAACTGCTGCCCGGTGATGTCGCAGCTGACCGGACTGCTCCCGATCGGCAGCGCGGTCGGGATAGCGCAATTGGTCCCGCTGAACGTCGATCCGCCCGATAGCTCGAGCGGCGGCGGAGCATCGGTGAAATCGCGGTAAGTCGCATCGGTATAGGCAAAATTGGCGTAGGCGTTGAACCGCTCGCTCGGGCGCACCGAGAAGTCGGCTTCGATCCCTTGCGAACGCACCTTGAGGACATTGGCGACATAGCCGCGCAGGGTGGACAGCGAGGCGGCGTTGTTGCTGGAGAACACCGCCTGATAGTTGCTGATATCGGTGCGGTAAGCGGCCAGATTCAAGGTAATCTTGCGGTCCCAGAACTGGGATTTGATCCCCACTTCGTAATGCCGCACCGATTCGGGCGCGACGGTGTTGTACTGGCTCTGCGGCAGCCCGGTCACCGCGTCGGCGGGCACCCCGTTAAGGTTGATCCCGCCGGTCTGGAACGTCTTCGAATAGGTTGCATAGGTGTGCACATCGGGCGCCAGATCATACGCCAGCGTCAGGTCGTACGACAGGTTCCACGCGCTGAAGCTTGGCGCGTAGCTTTCGGGCAGCAGCACCTGCAACTGCGCTTTTTGGGTCGCGGTGCCGGTGGTGACCAGCCCCGGGGTCAGCACATTGCCGAGCGCATCGGTGACCGCCGCATTGTGCGATCCCTCCTTCTTGTCGTAGTTGACCCGGAAACCCGGCTGGATCGTCAGTCGCGGCAACGGCCGCCAGCTTGCCTGACCATAGACCGAGAAGCTCACGTTGCTGAGGTGAATGGTGTTGGTCGAGGTCAGCCCGTCGATGACGTTCTGGTTATAGGGATTGGTCGGCGCGGCATTGGGCGAGAGCAGCCACTTGGTCGCCGCCGGACCCTGCACCTGGCTGCCGTTGGTATTGATCGATTGCTGGTAATAGAAGCTGCCAAGCTGGAAATCGAGCTTGTCGCTGTGCCGATTGTAGCGCAGCTCTTGCGTGAACTGGCGCTGCTTTGACGGGTTCTGGCTGATCGTGGTGATCGGCAGCGCGGTGAAATCGCGGTCGTTGGATGGATCCCAGTCCCAATAGCGCCAAGCGGTGATCGAGGTCAGCGTGCCCTGCCCTAGATCGAGCTTGGCGCGCAGCGACGCACCGCCGATCGACTGGCGCGCACGCAGGGTCGCATCGACATCGGTCAAGCGGTTCGCGGGGTCCTGCGCGGCGAGCGGGATGCTGTAGCTCTGCGCTGCTGCAATCGATGGATACTGCCGATTCAGCGCTTTCTGGGTCGGCGTGTAATTCACGAAGACCGTGGCGCAGCAGACGATGTTCTGGTGGTTGTAATCGCCCGCCAGCGTGATCTCAAGGTTGTCGGTGGGGCGCCACAACGTTTGCGCGCGCAGCCCAATGTTGCGCAGGTTGTTGTCGCGCACGCTGGCCGTGATGTTGCGAATCGTCCCGTCGCGCGATGTCGCCGAGACTGCCAGCCGCAGCGCCAGCTTGTCGCTCACCGGCCCTGACACCGCGCCCTTGGCCTGGACGTAGCCATAGTTGCCGACCGACAGCTCGGCGCGGCCCTCGAAATCGAAGGTCGGCTCACGCGAGGTGATGTTGATCGCGCCGGCCGTGGTGTTCTTGCCATACAGCGTACCTTGCGGCCCACGCAGCACTTCGATCTGCTTCACATCGAGAAAGTCGAAGGTCGATGAGGCGACCCGCGAATAATAGACGTCGTCAACGTAGATCCCGACACCCTGATCGATCCCGTCGTTGGTCAGCCCGAGCGGCGAGCCGAACCCGCGCACGTTGACCGAGGTGTTGCGCGGGTTGGACGAATAGAACTGCAACGTCGGGGTCAGCTGCTGCAGCCGCCCGACATTGAACGCCCCGGTATTGTCGATATGATCGCCGCCGACCACCGAGATCGCGACCGGCACGGCCTGCGAGCTTTCGCTGCGGTGGCGGGCGGTGACGACGATGTCTGCGTTATCATCGGTCGCGCCGGTGCCGACCGAGGTGGCCGATTGCGGATCGGCCGCCGCTACTTCGGCGAGCGCCGGGGCGGCGAGTAACGAAGCGGAAGCGAGCAGGAAAGTGCGGACGAACGCGTGCATTGCAATCCAGGCCCTTGCGTGAGGTTGTGGCCGCATCCGGCGCTCCGGCCTGCGGGTGATGAATGAAAACCGGGGCCGGTCATGCGCGGCCGACCCCGGGCTCCGGAAGGAGAGGTCCTCGGCGCCTCTGGTAACTCTACTATAATCATAGACAATAGCAGATTCGCTTGCCCGCGACGAAGCGCAGCTTTTGCGCGGCGTGCTGGGCACACGGGCGAATTGTTACAACCGCGTCTTCAAAGCGCCACACGCGTGTAACCCAAAGCTGCGATTCAGCGCCGTATCGGGAAACCGGAACGGAGCAGCGCGATGACCACTGTATCTGACCTCGCCGATCTCACTGCCACGCTGCCGGCCTGGCTGGACCTGCCCGAGCCGCGCGGGTTCCGGCCCAAGCAGAAATTCCGCACCGTGTGGATTTCGGACATCCACCTCGGCACGCGCGGCTGCAATGCGGTGCTGCTGCTCGACTTCCTTCGCAACATTGAGTGCGAAACGCTCTACCTGGTCGGCGACATCCTTGATGGGTGGCGGCTGCGCAAGGGCTGGTACTGGCCTGACGAGCACAACGAGGTGGTGCGGCGCATTCTCAAGCTCGCCCATCGCGGCACCCGGGTGGTGCTGATTGCGGGCAACCATGACGAGATGCTGCGCCCTTATGCCGGGTTCACCTTCGGCGGGGTCGAGGTCGCGCTTGAGGCAGTTCACACCACAGCAGACGGTCGCCGTCTGCTGATCACCCACGGCGATGCCTTCGACGTGGTCGTGCTTTACCACCGCTGGCTCGCCTTTGCGGGAGACCAGGCTTACAGCCTGTTGCTGCAGGCCAACGTGGTGCTGAATCGTGTGCGGCGACGGCTCAAGCTGCCTTACTGGTCGCTCTCTTCGTACCTCAAAAAACGGGTCAAGAACGCGGTCGCATTCGTCGGCGAGTTCGAGGAAGCGGTCGCGCGTGCAGCCAGCGAGCGCGGCGTCGACGGCGTGGTCTGCGGCCACATCCATTGCGCCGAAATCCGCCAGATCGGTGCGATCACCTATTACAACGACGGCGACTGGGTCGAAAGCTGCACCGCACTGGTCGAAGCTGCCGATGGACAGATGCGCCTGATCGACTGGGCCGAAGAGCACCGCATTTCCGCCCCCGCAACGCGCAACCCCAAGGCCGAACCTGCGCCTGCCCCTGCCGAAAGGGAATTCGCATGAGAATCGCCATTTGCACCGACGCCTGGCATCCGCAAGTCAACGGCGTGGTCCGCTCGGTCTCGACCACCGTCGGCCAACTGCTGACACGCGGGCACGAGGTCGAGCTGATCACGCCGAGCCAGTTCCGCACCATGCCGCTGCCCGGCTACAGCGAGATTCGTCTCGCGCTCGCGCCCCGCTTCGGAACGCGCCGGACGCTGAGCGATTTCGCTCCCGACATCGTTCACATTGCCACCGAAGGCCCGATCGGATGGAGCGCGCGCGGCTGGTGCCTGGCGCATCAGGTGCCCTTCACCACTGCGTTCCACACCCGCTTTCCCGACTATGCCGCGGTTCGCACCGGGCTCAGCGCCGAGCGGTTCTGGCCGCTGATGCGGCGCTTTCACGCGCCTGCACGCGCGGTACTGGTCTCAACCCCGACGCTGGGGGCAGAGCTCGAGCAACGCGGACTTCCGCAATGGCGGCTGTGGACGCGCGGGATCGACCATGACCTGTTCCGCCCCGGCCACGCGCCCTTGCCCGAGCTTGGCTCATACCCTGGCCCGGTGCTGCTCTATGTCGGCCGGGTCGCGCCCGAAAAGAACCTGCCGCAGTTCCTCGACGCGGCGGTTCCGGGACACAAGGTGGTAGTCGGCGACGGGCCCGACCTCGCAACACTACGCAAGCGCTACCCCGAAGTGACCTTCCTCGGCGCGCTGACCGGCGCGGCGCTCGCCCGGGCCTATTGCTCGGCCGACGTGTTCGTCTTCCCCAGTCGCACCGATACCTTCGGGCTGGTGCTGATCGAGGCCTTGGCTTGCGGGCTGCCGGTCGCGGCGCTGCCCGTTCCCGGCCCGCTCGACATCATCGGAGCCAACGGCCGCGGCCCCAACGATGACCTGCCGATGACGATCGGTGCGCTCGACGAGGACCTGGACCAAGCGATCCGCAAGGCATTGCGGCTCGACGGGCTGGCGGCGGCAGTAATCGGCGCGGGTTACAGCTGGGACCGCGCGACCGACCAGTTCACCCAAGCGCTGGAGGAGGCCGCGCTGCAGGACGCCGCGCTCACGCCGGTTGCGGCAGATCCTCAACATCGTC
>JARXKR010000174.1 GCA_030271565.1 Pseudomonadota bacterium | reverse complement strand
AGGTCGGCAAGGAAGGCGTGATCACCGTCGAGGAAGCCAAGGGGCTCGAGTTCGAACTCGATGTCGTCGAAGGCATGCAGTTCGACCGTGGTTACCTCTCGCCCTACTTCATCACCAATCCCGACAAGATGACCGTCGAGCTGGAAAATCCCTATGTCCTGATCCACGAAAAGAAGCTGTCGAACCTGCAGTCGATGCTGCCGGTGCTCGAAGCGGTGGTCCAGTCGGGCCGTCCGCTGCTGATCATCGCCGAAGACATCGAAGGCGAAGCGCTGGCGACCCTGGTGGTCAACAAGCTGCGCGGCGGGCTCAAGATTGCTGCGGTCAAGGCTCCCGGGTTCGGCGATCGGCGCAAGGCGATGCTGCAGGACATCGCGATCCTGACCAAGGGCGAGATGATCAGCGAAGATCTGGGCATCAAGCTGGAATCGGTTACGCTGGGAATGCTCGGCCAGGCCAAGCGTATTTCGATCGACAAGGACAACACCACGATTGTCGACGGCGAAGGCAGCGCGGAAGAGATCAAGAGCCGGGTCGAACAGATCCGTGCCCAGATCGAAACCACGACCAGCGATTACGACAAGGAAAAGCTGCAGGAACGTCTGGCCAAGCTGGCCGGCGGGGTTGCCGTGATCAAGGTCGGCGGCGCTTCGGAAGTCGAAGTAAAGGAACGCAAGGACCGCGTCGACGATGCGCTCCACGCCACCCGTGCTGCGGTTGAAGAAGGCATTGTCCCCGGCGGCGGTACGGCGCTCCTCTATGCCACCAAGGCCCTCGACGGCCTGAAGGGCGCCAACGACGACCAGACCCGCGGGATCGACATTGTCCGCAAGGCGATCCAGACCCCGCTGCGTCAGATCGCGGCTAACGCGGGCCACGATGGCGCCGTGGTATCGGGCAACCTGCTGCGCGAAGGCGACGAAACGCAGGGCTTCAACGCAGCGACTGACGTTTACGAAAACCTGGTTGCAGCCGGCGTGATCGATCCGACCAAGGTGGTGCGCATTGCACTGCAGGATGCCGCCTCGGTGGCCGGCCTGCTGATCACCACCGAAGCGGCGATCTCGGACAAGCCCGATGACAAGCCGGCCATGGGCGGCATGGGCGGCGGCGGCATGGGCGGCATGGGCGGGATGGACTTCTAAGCATGCCCTGAGCATGTCGAAGGGTCCGAACTGACCGACGTACAGGAATTGGGGCCGGGAAGAGCAATCTTCCCGGCCTATTTCTTTGCGGCGACAAAGGTATTGACACGTTTGCAGGTGTGCAATCGGTTGCCCTTGGTTGCATTAAACGCAACATCTGTTGCGCCGAATGCAATTGCGTGCGCGTGGCGCAGGCCTATCTGCGCCGCCTTCCATCACAGCGTCGGAAAGGCGCGGGCCATGTCGGAATCCAGTCAAACCGGGGCAGACGCCGAGCCAAGTCGCGAGGCCCAGTCGGGCCAGTCCCATCCCAATCTCGGCACCGCCGCGCTGACCATCGGCGCGATCGGTGTGGTGTTCGGCGATATCGGCACCAGCCCGCTTTATGCTTTCCGCGAGGCCTTGGGTCAGGCCGCGTCCGACGGACTGTACCGCGAGGAAATCATCGGCGTGATGAGCCTGGCGCTGTGGGCGCTTATCGTGGTCGTCACGCTCAAATATGTCGTATTCCTGATGCGCGCCGACAATGACGGCGAGGGCGGCGTCTTGGCCCTGCTTGCGCTGGCCCAGCGCGGGGTGAAGAAGCGTGGCGGGATCGTGTTGGCTTTGGGTGCGGTCGGCGCCGCGCTGTTCTATGGCGACGCGGTGATCACGCCGTCATTGTCGGTGCTTTCCGCAGTCGAGGGGCTCAAGACGCTCCCGGGGCTGGGTGCAGCGATCACCGAGAACCGCATTCTGGTGATCAGCCTGACGATCCTGATCGGATTGTTCGCGATTCAGGCCAAAGGCACCGCGGCTGTCTCCAAACTGTTCGGCCCGATCTGCGTGGTCTGGTTCCTCGCGATCGCCGCGCTGGGTGTGATCCACATTGCCGATGGGCCCGGGATCCTCGCCGCATTCCTGCCGTGGCATGCGGTGATGTTCGTCGCCAGCCACGGCGTGCTCGGCTTGTTCGTATTGGGTGCGGTGTTCCTGACCGTGACCGGGGCCGAAGCGCTGACCGCAGATATGGGCCATTTCGGCAAGCGCCCGATCCGGCTCGCGTGGGCCTTGCTGGTTTTCCCCAGCCTCGCGCTCAACTACCTGGGCCAGGGTGCTTTCGCGATCCGGGTCCTCGAAGATGCCCAGCGGCTGGGCAAGCCGTTCGCCAATCTCGACTGGTTTTTCCTGATGATTCCCGACAGCGTGCGGCTGCCGATGGTCCTGCTCGCCACCGCTGCAACGATCATCGCCAGCCAGGCGGTGATCACCGGGGCCTTCTCGCTCAGCCAGCAGGCGATCCAGCTCGGCCTGCTGCCGCGCCTTGCGATCAAGCAGACTTCGGAAGGACATGCCGGGCAGATCTATGTGCCGGTGATCAACTGGCTGGTGCTGTTCGGCGTCATCATGCTGACGCTCGGCTTCCGCACCTCGAGCGCGATGGCAGCGGCTTACGGCATCGCGGTGACCGGCACGATGGTGATTACCTGCTGCCTCGCCTACGTCGTCACGCGCCGCCGCTGGGGCTGGAGCCGGCCGCTCAGTCTGGCCGTGATCATACCGTTCATTTCCATCGACCTGGTGTTCTTCGGTGCCAACATCCTGCGCGTGATCGAAGGCGGCTGGGTGCCGCTTTCGATTGCCGCCGGGATCGTACTGCTGATCTGGACCTGGGTGCGCGGACGGCGGATCGTTGCCGACATGGAATACGATTCTGCGGTTCCCCTTGACGAGATGGCCAGAGCGCTGGCGCTGAGGTTGCCGAAGCGGGTCTCGGGCACCGCGATTTACCTGACTTCGCGTAACGATCTCACTCCGCAAGCATTGCTTCACAACCTCAAGCACAACCACGTGCTGCACCGGCACAATTTCATCACCACGGTGCAGACTTTGCAGAAGCCTTATTGCGATCCTGAAGACCGGATCCGGATTTCGCGAGTCGATGACAATTTTTCGCAAATCGAGCTGCGCTATGGCTTCATGGAGCAGCCCGATGTGCGCGAGGACCTGATCCGTGCGGGCGAGGCGGTCCCGGGGGCCAAACTGGCGAGCTTCTTCATCGGCCGGAACAGCTATTCGCTCAATGACGAAGCGGGGATGCCGCTGTGGCAAAACGTGCTGTTCATCACGCTGCACCGCAATGCCGCCGACCCGACCGACTACTATAACATCCCGCCCAACCGGGTGATCGAACTGGGCGCGCAATACGCGCTGTGAGCCTCTGTCGGACTAAGGGTTCCAACTTAATACTCGCCTCCCCGCACAATTCGCGCGGTTCGTCGCGTGCAGCTATGCGGTGGCGGGCTCGTTAGCCAAACAGAAAGCATGTTTGGGCTAACGCAACACGCATGACCAAGGGACTGATTTCGCGGGTGATTGCCAGCGTTGCGCTGGCCGGAGCGGTGTTTGCGCCGATCAGCCCCGCATTCGCCGATTCGCTTGAGAGCGAATTCGACCGCGCCTTTGTCGCCCCGGCGCCGCAGCGTCCTCCGCAATTGCAGGCCCCGGCGAGCGCCGTCCCCAAGGTCCAGCCGCGCATCGAATCGGCGCAGTGGACAGTGTCCGGCTCGGTACGGCCATTTGTCGCCGCGCCTCGCCCTGCCTTGTACGCCACCCCGCTCGACGCCCAGGTCTATGCCTTGGCTGACAGCAGCGCCGGACGGATCGGCGTCGCCGCGATCGACTTGTCGACCGGGCGCTCGGTGACCGTGCTCGGCGACACCCCGTTCCCGATGGCCTCGACCAGCAAAATCGCGATCGCCGCGACTTTCCTCGACGGGGTCGACCAAGGGCGGCTCAGTCTGTCGGGCAGCTATCCGCTGATGGTGCCGGTCAAGTCGCGGAAATATTCCAGCTTGGTTGCCCCGGTGCGCCCCGGCGCAATGATGACCGGGCAGCAATTGATCGAGCGCTCGCTGATCCATTCGGACAATACCGCGACCGATGCCTTGCTTGCCGCAGTGGGCGGACCCCCGGCGGTCAATCGCTGGCTCCGCGCCACCGGCAACACCGGGCTGCACCTCGACCGCGATATCGCCACCTTGGTGCGCGACGACGGCGAGTACGATCCGGCCCGCGTGATCGACAGCCGCGACAGCGCAACGCCCAAGGCGATGGCGCAGTTGCTCTCGGGGGTTTACCAGGGGCGCTGGCTCAGCGCCAACAGCCGCGCCTTCCTGCTCGCGACGATGGAACAGTGCGTTACCGGCAAGCACCGGATGCGCTCGCAGCTCCCCGGCGATGTCGTGGTAGCGCACAAGACCGGGACGCTGTCGAACACCTCGAGCGACGTCGGACTGATCCAGACCGGTGACGGCCGGGTCTACGCGGTGGCAATCTACGTCACCGGCCAAGGCGGCCACGCCGGCCGCGACGCCAAAATCGCCGAGATTACCCGCACCTTGTATGACGGCTATCAGGTTGAAAGCACCGGCTACCGGGTGGCTGTCCAGCACTGAGATCGTCGACCGCTCAATCTAATCCACCTCCGTTCGTGGTGAGGAGGGACAGAGCGAAGCGAAGGCCCGTCTCGAACCACTGGGCGCAGCGCATGGTCCTTCGAGACGGTCTTTTCTGCCTGCGGCTTCAAGACCTCCTCAGGACGAACGGATATCGGTACGAACACCCGATTGAAGCTAACTTAGCCCTTCTCGTACAGCGCCTTCCTTGGCCCCAGATACCCGAACAGGTAAGCG
>JARXKR010000173.1 GCA_030271565.1 Pseudomonadota bacterium | reverse complement strand
AGCACATCGTCGCGGCGCGGCCCGGCGGGAGCCAGCGTCAGCTCCTTGGCTTCGGTCAGCGCGTTGAACAGCACGGCGTAAGTGGCCGCGCGGCTGCCCCCGGCGCGGCGGGCGCCGGTCTCGCCCAGCTCGACGTACTGGAACGCGCGCGGCACCGTTACCGCGTCGGGGTCGGCGCCCAGATCGATGATCGCGCCTTGCCCGCCGAAGATCGAGTTGGTGCCCAATGGTGCCACCGCAGCGCGGGTTACCCCACCGGCGCGGCTGACCTGAATCGGCAAATCGTCAGGATTGATCGCCGCCGACACATCGAGCGCGGCGCTGAACGGACTTTTGTCGGCTTCTGAATCGTTGCTGTCCTCGACCGCGCCGACATCGACCAGCCCCAGGTCGGTCACCGCCACCACCAGCCCGGGGGTGACCCATTTCCCCCCGGCGTCGATGATCTTGACCCCGGCAGGGACCACCACCGATGCGCCCGCCGCAACGACCTTGCCGCCCTGGATCAGCACGGTGCCATTGTCGATCGGGCCGCTGCCATCGCCTACCACGAGTTTGGCGTGGGTGATCGCGATGCTCTGCGCGAGCGCAGGCGCGGCGAACAGCAGGCCGAGCGGAGCCGCACTGACCAGCAATGCGCGCTTCACTTGACGTCTCCTTCACCGGGCTGACCCAGCTCGAAGTCGCTCACCGCGCGGCGCTTGCGATTGGCCGAATCGTACATCAGCGCGCCATCGACCCAGACCTTTTCGGGGCGCGAATAGACCGACAGCGGGTTGCCGTTCCACAGCACCACATCGCCCATCTTGCCCGCGACCAGACTGCCGGTCAGCTTGTCCACCCCGATTGCCTTGGCCCCGTTGAGCGTCAGCCACTTGATCACTTGTGCATCGGGAATGTCGATCCCGATGCGGCGGGCATCGCCCTGCGCCTTGGCGGCTTCCTGGTTCAAACGCTGGATGCCGTTCTCATCGTCCGAATGGATCACCACGCAGGCCCCGGCCTTGTACAGCAACCCGGCGTTTTCGGGGATTGCGTCGTAAGCTTCCATCTTGAAGCCCCACCAGTCCGACCACACCGCGGCGCAAGTGTCCGAGGCCTTGAGCAGGTCGCCGATCTTGTAGGCCTCGACCGCGTGGTGGAACGCGCTGACGTGGTAGCCGAACTCCTTGGCCATATCGAGCACCTGCGCCATCTCGTCGGCGCGGTAGCAGTGGTTCTGGACGAGAATCGTGCCGTCGAGCACGCCTGCCAGCGTCTCCATCGCAAGGTCGCGGGTTTCGAGCTTGCCCGCGTCACGCTTGGCGCGGTATTCCTTGGCCTTGATCCAGGTTGCACGGTCGACCGCGAAGTTGCCCATCCGGGTCGAGGGCATCCGGCCCTTGCTGCCGTAAACCCGCTTGGGGTTTTCGCCGCAGGCCATCTTCAGGCCGTAAGGTGCACCGGGGAATTTCATCCCCTGCACCGTGCGGCTGTAAACGTTCTTGAGCACCACCGAGCGCCCGCCCATCAGGTTGGCCGAGCCGGGCAGGATTTCGAGCGTCGTGACCCCGCCATTGGCCATCGCGCGCGAAAAGCCGGGGTCTTGCGGCCAGACCGAATGTTCGGCCCAGACCTCGGGCGTGGTCGGCGCGGTCGCCTCGTTGCCGTCCGAATTGGCCTCGACCGAGGGGCTGGGATAAACGCCGAGGTGGCTGTGAATGTCGATGATCCCGGGAGTGACGAACTTCCCGGTCCCGTCGATCCGCACCACATTGGCGGGTACGTCCATATCGGCCATTGGCCCGGCCACCGCCGCAATCTTGCCATCGCGGATCAGCACTTGCCCGCGTTCGATTCGTCCACCCTCACCGTCGAAAACGGTAGCGCCCACGATCAGCGTGGGCACGCCCGGGTAGACGCGGTAAGTCGACGGGTAGGGATTCTTGTCGAAATCGCGCGCGGCGACGGCCGCTGGGCTATCGTCTTTCTTGTCCTTGGCGAGGCCGGTGCCGCCGATCCCGGCGAGCACCAGAGCGAGCGCGGCGCCCCGCGCGAGGCGGGGCGTCTTCACGCTACAGTCTCGGTCGCCACGTGGTCGTCGGGTGCAGCGCGGTCCTCGAGCGTATCGAGGTGCATCCAGCGTTTGACGATCGGCGAGAGCAGCAGGACCACCACCGAAATCCCGATCGCGATCCAGCCGATCTTCGAATAGATCGAAAGGACCAGTTCCTTCGACATTTCGCCGCCTTCCCCGCCGGTCGCTTCACCGATCTTGCCCGCGACGAAGTTGCCCACGGCGGTCATGTAGAACCACGCGCCCATCACGAAGCTCGCCAGGTGCAGCGGGGCGAGCCGCGCCATGGCGGACAGGCCAACCGGCGAGAGGCACAGCTCCGCGGTGGTGTGGAGCAGATAGATCAGGAACACGAACAGCACCGGAGTCATGGCCGCGCCGCCGACCGAATTGGCCCCCCACACGAACAGCAGGAAGCCTAAGCCCACTTGCGTCAGCGCGATCCCGAACTTGGCCGGGGCCGATGGCTCGAGCCCCTTGCGCCCGAGGTACTGCCACAGCGCAGCAAACACCGGCGCCAGCAGCACGATGTAGATCGGGTTGATCGACTGGAACAGGCTGGTCGGGACCCCGCCCTTGTCGACAAATTTGTCGGTATAGAGGTTGAGGCTGCCCCCGGCCTGTTCGAACAAGCCCCAGAACAGCGGGTTGAGCGCGATCAGGAACAGCATCGCAAAGATCCGCTCGCGTGGTTCCTTGGGCAACTTGAACGCCTCGTAAAGCGTGTAAGCCAGCATCGACAGGCCGGTTACAATCAGCAGGTTCTGGATCACCGAAGTGTACTGGATCAGCATCCAGATCACCGCCACGGCGCCGATGCCGATGCCGTAGAACGACCATTCGCGGCCTTGCGTCAACGGAGCCGGAGCCTCACCGCGTCCCCTGAGTGCGGGTTTGCCGACCACGAAGATCAACAGGCCGACAACCATGCCGATGCCCGCCAGACCGAAACCGTAGGACCAGCCAATCGTCTCACCGAGGTAACCGACCAGGATCGTGCCGAGCGCGGCGCCGACGTTCACGCCCATGTAGAAGATCGTATAGGCGGCATCGCGGCGGATATCGGACATCTTGTAGAGCTGGCCCACGATCACCGAGATATTGGCCTTGAGGAAGCCCGAGCCGACGATGATGAAGGCGAGCGCCGACCAGAACACGTTGATCACCGGGTCGCTTTGCCCGCCGCCGCCTTCGACCGCCATCAACCCGTGGCCGATTGCCAGCAGCACGCCGCCGAAGATCACCGCCTTGCGCTGACCGAGGAATCGGTCCGCAACGATCCCGCCGAGCACCGGGGTGATATAAACCAGCGCGCCGTAGGCACCGTAGATCAGGTTGGATTGGCTATCCGAATAGAGCCAGTGCTTGGTCAGGTAGAGCACCAGCAGCGCGCGCATCCCGTAATAGGAAAACCGCTCCCACATTTCGGCGTAGAACAGCACGAACAGCCCGCGCGGGTGCGCAAACACTTCGTCGCTCTTGCGGCTGGCGATGACCGCCCCGATTGCCAGGAAAGCGAACAGGAACACTGCGGCGATTGCCGCAATCCAGTCGCCTTCGTTCCAGGTGGCCATGTCTTTCATCCGAAATCCCCAATGCTGTGCGTCCGGTCGCGCCGGGCTGTGTTGGCGGGGAGACTAGCGGGGTTTCTGACGGTGAAAAGCAGAATGTTGCGCGGGCGTGAAAGGTGCTTGCGTGAGCTATGCCAGGCCGAAACGCCTTGCCTGACACGCTGTATTATGGCACTGATGCACCATGCAGAACTCGAGCAAGCCCGTATATCTCAAATTGCGCGATCTGATCGCCGCGTCGATCATCGACGGGACCTACAGCGAAGGCGCGATGTTGCCCTCGGTCCGGGCCTTCGCGGTCCAGCAGGGGGCCAATCCGTTGACCGTGGCCAAGGCGTACCAGCAGTTCCAGCTCGATGGGCTGGTCGAAGTGCAGCGCGGCGTGGGCATGTTCGTGGCGCGCGGCGCGGCCGACAAATTGCGCCGCAGCGAGCGCGAGGCGTTCCTGACCCGCGAATGGCCGGCGCTGGCCAAGCGGATCGAGCGGCTGGGCATCGCCCCGCACGAGCTCCTCGCAGAAAAAATGTAGGGTAATCAGCAATCACCGATTGCGCTCAGCTATAGCATTTGGCACAGTCTGCGTTGCGGGGCGCTAGTCATACCGGGCCGTTATCGGCTCCCGGTATTGTGGCGAAATTGGGGGCAGGCAGCCAGCAAGGCTGCCTGGGGAGAAGCTGAACATGATCCGATCCGAACTGCTGCAGGCACTGGCTCAGGAAAATCCGGGGCTGAAACTCGAAGAAATCGAAAAAGCCGTAAGCACGTTTTTTGACGAGATCGCCGGTCGGCTGACCGCTGGCGGCCGGGTCGAACTGCGCGGCTTCGGGGCCTTTTCGACGCGCAGCCGCGATGCCCGCAAGGGCCGCAACCCGCGCACCGGCGAAGCGGTCGACGTTCCTGGCAAGAGCGTACCCTACTTCAAGCCGGGCAAAGAAATGCGCGCGAAATTGAACTCGGACTAGTGAACTAGCACTCGCCCAGCCCCGTTCGTGGTATGAGCTCTTGCGAAGGCTCGTCTCGAACCACCACGCGCAGCACATGGTCCTTCGAGACGCGCCTTCACTTCGTTCAGTCGCTCCTCAGGACGAACGGGTTTCGGGGCAGCAGCCAGCGACATGACGCAAGGCCTTGGCCGCAAGCCCAACGCACTCTAAGCACTCAAACAAGCGGACGTGGCGGAATGGTAGACGCCGGGGACTTAAAATCC
>JARXKR010000172.1 GCA_030271565.1 Pseudomonadota bacterium | reverse complement strand
TAGCGGCGGCTGCCCATGAAGCGCAGCATGAACAGGAACATGTTGATGAAGTCGAGGTAGAGCTGAAGCGCACCCATCACCGCCGCCTTGGCCATGGCCTCGCTTTGGCCGGCAACGACGAAATACATGCTCTTGATCCGCTGCGTGTCATAGGCGGTGAGGCCGGCGAACAGCAGCACGCCAATCCCGCTGATCGCCAGGTTGAGCGCCGGCGATTTCAAGAACATGTTGAGCAGCATGGCGACGAAAATGCCGACCACGCCCATGATCAGGAATGAGCCCCAGCCGCTGAGGTCCTTCTTGGTCGTGTAGCCGTAGAGGCTGAGGCCCATGAACCCGGCGGCGACCGCGAAGAAGGTCTGGGCGATCGACACCCCGGTATAGACCAGGAACAGGCTTGAGAATTGCACCCCGACCAGCGCCGCATAGAGCCAGAACACAGCCTGGGCGGTGCTCGCCTTCATCCGGTTGATTCCGAAACTGAGCCACATCACCAGCCCCAACGGCGCGAACAGCGCGACCCAGAACAACGGCGTCGCCTGGCCCGTCGCCGGGTTGACGATCAGGTTGATGAGGCTGCTGTTGGCGACTCCCAAGGCGACGATGCCGGTCAGCAGCACCCCCGACGCCATGTAATTATATACCTTCAGCATATACGACCTGAGCCCCGCATCGCGCGCGACGGTCGGCACCCCGACCGTGGCGGTATTGACGCCGGTCGATTGCGGGTCTTGCCAATTGGCCATTCGAAACTCCTCTCGCGCGGGCGGCAGGCCCGCTGACGACTGAAATATCGTGGATGCGCGGCCTGCTTTCAAGCAAAACCGGACGAGCGCGGCTTCGCGGCCATGCATTTTTCGACCAACAGCCAGTCCGGCACAGCCATCGGCCATTGCCGATTGCCCCGGCGAGTGCGAGATTGCGGCCATGTCCGTGGGTTCCCGTTGGCGGCGATGCGCCGCGCGTTTGCGCTCCTTGCTGGCCGCGCTCGCACTCCTTTCGGGCGCCGCGATAGCGCAAGGCTCGGCCGCCGCGCAGCGCATTGTCGCGGTGGGCGATCTTCACGGCGATTTTTCCGCCTGGACCGATATCGCCCGTGACGCCGGGGTCGAGGACTTAAGCGGCCATTGGAGCGGCGGGACCGCGATCCTCATCCAGCTCGGCGACATCACCGACCGCGGGCCCGATTCAGCGAAAATCATCGCCAATCTGCAGCAGCTGCAGCGCGAAGCGCCGCGGGCCGGGGGCAAGGTCATCGTCGTCCTCGGCAATCACGAAGCGATGAACGCCACCGGCGACCTGCGGTACGTCTCGGCCGGCGAATATGCCGCCTTCGCCACCGCTCAATCGGCCGCCCTTCGCGACCGCTATTACGCCGCCAACCGGGGCCGGATCGAGGCCGCCGCCCGGGATAGCGACCGCGGCCTCTCGCCCGCCGCGATCCACGACCGCTTCCTGGCTTCGACCCCGCTCGGCTGGGTCGAGCACCAGAAGGCGTGGGCGCCGACCGGCGAGCTTGGCCGCTGGGCGCGCTCCAACCCGGCCATCGTCAAGCTCAATGGCACCGTGTTCGTCCACGGCGGGATCAGCGCCGAACTGTCGAAAATCCCGCTCGAGGACGTCAATCGCAAGGTCGCCGCGGCAATGGCCAAAGCCGATGGCGGGCCAAGCTCGATCCTGTTCGATCCGCTCGGACCCTTGTGGTATCGCGGGCTGGTCGCGCGCGATGCCGATGCCGAGGCGGCGCGGGCCGCCGCCGGGAGCCCCGTCCAGAACCCGGAGCTTGAGCTCAAGACCGCGCTTTCGGCCTATGGCGCGAAGCGCATGGTGGTCGCCCACACCCCCAATCTCAGCGGCATCCTGATTATCGACAACGGGCTGCTGGCGCGCATCGATACCGGCAATTCGCGCTATTACGGCGGCCAGCTCAGCTGGCTCGAGATTGCCGGGGACAAGATGACCCCGCATGCGGTGAGGAGATCGGCGCCATGAAGGTACGGATAGCCAGAAGACTACGGACGGTCGCGGCCTTGCTGTGCCTGTCGCTGGCGGCGGCACTGACCGCGACCCCCGCCGCGGCGGCACCGCCCAAGCCCTTGTTCGCGTCGGATCAGCCGATTCACATCACCATCCAGGCGCCGCTCTCCACCTTGATGCGCAACCGCTCATTCGAAGGCAGCGTTGCGGGCTCGCTCACCGAGCCTTCGGGGCTGAAGCTGCCGGCCACGTTCGCGCTCCGCGGGATTACCCGGCGCACCGCCGAGACCTGCGACTTCGCCCCGCTCAAGGTCAAATTCACCGGCAACCCTCCGCCCGGATCGCTGTTCGCCGGCCAGAACAAGCTCAAGCTCGTCACCCATTGCAAAAGCTCGGCGGGCTTCCAGCAGAATGTGCTGCTCGAATATGCCGCCTACCGGATGTACAATCTGCTGACCCCGTTCTCGATGCGGGCGCGGCTGGCGAGTATCGATTATGTCGATGAAACGGGCCGCCCGATCGTGTCCCGGGTCGGGTTCTTCCTCGAGGATTCGGCCGATATCGCCAAACGCAACGACATGCGCGAAGTGGTTGCCGGGGAACGCATCCCGGTCACCTGGCTGCGCCCCGACGACGCCGCCCGCTACGCCGTGTTCCAGGACCTGATCGCCAACCACGACTGGTCGATGCGGGCCGGGCCTGCGGGCGACGAATGCTGCCACAACGCCCGCCTGATCGGCGTCCCCCGGCCCGGCCAGGTCATCCCGGTCCCCTATGATTTCGATTTCTCGGGACTGGTCAACGCGCCTTATGCGACCGCGCCCGACGAGCTTGGCATCGGCGATGTAAGGCAGCGGGTCTATCGCGGCTATTGTATCCACGGGGCCCAGGCGCTGGCCGCTGCCCGGCAGATGCGCGATCAGCGCCCGGCAATGCTCGCAGTCCTCGCCCAGACCGCCGGGATCGAGCCCCGCACCGTCCAGAATGCGACCGCGTTCCTCGACCGCTTTTTCACGGACATCGTCACCGACGACAAGGCCGCAAGGACGCTCTCCCGCTGTCTCGGCTGAGGGTCTATTTGACCTTGGCCGGCTCGGGCGGCGCGGCTTCGTCGAGCCCGTCATAATCGGCGAGATAGCGCTTCATGCCCTTGCGCTCGCCATATTCGGTCAGCCACAGGGTCGCGAACACGAAGTTGAAGGCGATGCTCAGCACCGCCGCGAGCTCGACCGCGCCAATCCCGGCGCTGAGCCCGATCCCGACCGCCATCAAAATGAACAGCGCGTCGCCCGAACTTTTGAGCGAATTTCGAAACCGCACCGCGCCCGCGATCCCGGCCAGCGAAAAGGCCAGCGCCAGGCTGTTCTGGACGATGATGACGATGCCGGTGACGACCATCGGCAGGATGATGATCGTATTGACCAGCGACTGGTCATATTCGCCGCCGCTGCGCACCGCCATGTAGACCCAGCTGACGGGCAGCGAGGCGAGGATCGCACCGATGATCGCGACCACCAGCCAGAACAGGCTCTGGCCGAGGTTGCCGACAT
Source organism: Pseudomonadota bacterium (assembly GCA_030271565.1). Taxonomy (GTDB): domain Bacteria; phylum Pseudomonadota; class Alphaproteobacteria; order Sphingomonadales; family Sphingomonadaceae; genus Novosphingobium. The sequence goes on along the minus strand of JARXKR010000172.1, from coordinate 1,314 downwards.
GCGCCGCGCGCACCGCCTCGCTCGCCTGGAGCGGGTTCTTGGCCGGCTGGGCGATCAGTTGCTCGACCCCGCCGATTGGCAAATAGCCGCGGAAACCTGGCCACAGATGCACCGCCGCATAAACCGCGAGGCCGATCACCAGATAATAGAGTGCAAGTTCTCCGAGCAGTCTGGTCGCGCGCATTTCTCTTCCCCCTTTGCTTGTTCGATGCCGGTCAGTCCCAGTTGTGAATCAGGTCCCGCTTCTCGATCTCCTTGGGTAGCCGGAATTTGGGGATCGGATCGATCACCTTGAAATGCTCTTTCGCCGGCTTGCCCTTGAGCTCCGGCCAGTCGATGTCGGGCAGCGGCAGATCGGTATCCGGAACGCGGTCGAGAAAATCGCGCAGCAGGGTCAGCCGGCCGACCTGCTGGTCGTTGAAATCGACCAGGGTCCATGGCGCGAAATCGGTGTGCGTCGCGGCCAGCATCTTTTCGCGCGCCTTGGTATATTCGTCATATTTGGTCCGCGCCTTGATATCGATCGGCGACAGCTTCCACCGCTTCATCGGGTTATGGAGCCGGTTCTCGAACCGCATTTCCTGCACCTTCTGGTCGCAGCACAGCCAGTATTTGAAGAGCAATATGCCGTCGTCGACCAGGTGCCGCTCGAATTCAGGAGTGGCCTTGAGGAACGCCTTGACCTGGTCGTCGGTGCAATAGCCCATGACCTTTTCGACACCCGCGCGGTTGTACCAGCTGCGGTCGAACAGGACCATTTCGCCGGCCGCCGGCAGATGCTCGATATAGCGCTGGAAATACCATTCGGTGCGCTCGCGTTCGTTGGGCGAGGGCAACGCCACGACCCGGCACTGGCGCGGGTTGAGCACGCGCGCGAACATGTCGATCGACCCGCCCTTGCCGGCGGTGTCGCGGCCCTCGAACACCAAGACCACGCGCTGCCGGGTTTCGGACACCCAGCGTGCAAGCGCGCTCAGTTCGCGCGCCAGCGGCTTGAGCAAATCCGCATATTCGCCCTTGTCGAGCTTGCTGTCTCCGCTCATCCATCGACCCCCTGAGCGGGCGAGTTTACAGCGGTTTGGGAGAATTGGAATGACCGGTGATGCAGGAATCATCCGGACGGCGGGGTCCTTAAATTCCGCGGCTCCGCCACCATATGCGAACGACCGCGTTGACCCCGTCGTCCGACGCGTTTAATCCTCTGGAACAAAGATGGAACAGCAAGACCGATGCTGACTTACATTCCGAAGCATAGGCCTGCCGTATGCTGACCCACATCCCGAAGCATAGGCCTGCCGTATGCTGACCCACATC
>JARXKR010000171.1 GCA_030271565.1 Pseudomonadota bacterium | reverse complement strand
CCTAGTCCGCTTTTGGGCAAAGGATTGCTTAAAGCGACTGTCCGCTTCGTTGTCGCAAGCGGACAGTCCGGTTTGGGGACAGAATCACTCAACTCGGACGTTCAGCGCGCGGTCAATGAAAGCCTGTTGGTCAAGCTTACAACATGTGAGGTTTTCTGCGGCGTTGCGCTGTAAACCATTGCCAAAATCGGTCTATACGTTTCAAATACTTACCAGCACCCTGTAAACATTTCAGGGCTGCACTTGGAGCAGACGTCCGCGACTTCGCAATGCAAATTTATTTCTAGAAATCGATGCCAAGTGCTGCGAAGGCGTGGAAGCTTCGGCCGCCACGGTCCTCGAACGTCGGTCCACCGGAGGCAAGCAAGCGCAATGGACCGGGCAGGTCGTAAATCGCGCCTATGCCCAGGCTCGTGGTTGCATGACCGCCCAAGGCATCTGCACCCTGCCGATCGGCTTCAATACCGACGAGCAGCTTCTCCCCAAACTGGCGGGTCAGGGCGATGCCCCCAGTCCAGTAGTTCCGATTGCCGGCCCCCGAATTGATTGCATAGCCGCCCCCGCCGAACACCGACCATTGGCCGATGTCCTTCTGCGCCCAGACCGGCAGCAGGGCGGTAACGTGGCCCGCTCCCTGTCCCTTGCTCGCGGTGGGAAGGGTGATGCCTGGGAACGCAGCGATCTGCACGCCCGCAGCTTCGTCATGGTAGAAGCGGTATTTGACCGAAGCGGCAATGTCGCCTGCACCCGCAGTCCAACCCGAAGCATCGTGTGTGTATGCCAATGGTAGGCCTAGTGTTAGCTGCACATCCTTCACCGGGCCGTAATTTATCTCCGCGCCGAATGAGCCTTGGAAATCATTCCCGCTGCCTTCTGCCTCAAACAGCGGCGCATAGATCTCCCAGTGCCCCGTTTCGGTCGGCTCTGGGTCGTCGGTGAGGAATGGCGGCCCAGCTTGGGCAGCAGTTGCCAGCATGGCAACAGCAAGCCCCAAAGCGCTTGTGACCCGTCGGTGGTGCCCGATCAGCTCACCGCTCCTTGGCCAGCACCCGAATGGTCGCCGGCGCGCTGCGGCAGGACAATGATCAGGATCAGGATCGCGACCGCCAAGACCAGCGTGGCGATAGGCCGGCTCATGTCGAGCCCGCCCTTGGCAATAGGCTTGTCGAGGAAATCGCCAACCGTTGCGCCGAGCGGCCGGGTCAGGATGAAGGCCGCCCAGAACAAGCCAACCCGGCTGATCGCGGTCCAGTAATAGAGCGCGGCCAAAACCAGCAGCGCGGCGCCGAACACTGCAGCGCCCCCGCCATAACCAAGCCCGGAGTCGGCAACCCAATCGCCCAGCGCGGTGCCAAGTGTTTGCGAGAAGGTGATGGTGATCCAGTAGAAGGTCTCTTCGCGCGGACTGACGATCGAATTGACCGAGATCGAACCGGTCATCCTATTCCAGACCAACAGCGAGCCCAGCACGCACCCGAACAGCAGCAAAGAGCCACCAGGGTAACCGATGCTGAGCGAGCGCGTGCAGAAGTCCGCGAGCGTGGTGCCTGCGGTGGTCGAGGCGATGATCGTCGCCCAATACAGCCATGGATTGAAGCGCTTGGTTCTGATCTGGGCCCAGACCAAAGCCAGCAGCACCACACCGAATATCGCCGTCCCCACCAGGTAACCGTTTAGCCCGCCTTGTCCCGCAGTGGGGGTGGTCTCGCCCAGCCAGCTCATCGACACAGTGTCGCCGCCGGTTTCGCCCAACGTGGTGGCCAGAATTTTGATTATCCAAAACCCTAGCGTGACGGCTGGAACTTTGGTCAGGGCCTCGCTCTTGGTCATCCTTGGCTTCCTTCTTATTGGCTTGGAACAGGTGGTTTAATCGCCGATGCGCAGACTGAACGCACGCCATCAACGCACATGAGCAGGCTCCAACTCGATCAGATGGACGCTTCCTGCAATTAATGTCGGTCGCCCGCCCGCCGCAGCAGGTTCAAATCGGGCGGCAGGCAAGTAGACGCGGCCGCTGACCGCATCGAGCGCAGCGGTTCGCGCGCTGGTCTCGGTTTTAACCGGGGGTAGGGCTGTGACCTGTCTACCTGCGCCGACTTCGAATACCGACAGGGTTCCGCTTTGGCCGCACGGCACGAGGAACCGGCGGCGTTGCCGGTCGAACAGCGCGCCATCGGGTCCCTTTCCAATCGGAAGCAACTTGATCAGTCGCCGCGTATGTGTGTCGATCAGTGCCGCTTGACCATTCGCACAGGCGCTAAGGAGCAGCCCATCAGCTGGATCGAATGCGATGCCGGTGGGGCCTTCGCATCCTGGCAGCGGAATCGGTTTCAGCATTGCGCCGCGCTTGAGGTCAATCAGCTCGATCTCGTTGGTGTCCTCGTCGTTGATGGCGAGTAAGTCGGGGCCGATCAGAGTGCTCAATTCAAGCCCCGGCTTCACGGCAATAGTGCTTACCACCTTGGCCGCTTGCGGATCGACGATCGACACGGTGCCGCCCTTGGCATTCATGACAATCAGGTGCTTCGATCGGGGATCGTAGAACGCGGCATCCGGATTTTGGCCGACGGCGATGCTCGCAGTTTGCTCGCCCGTAGCAGCGTTGATCAGGCGGACACTGTCATCGCCGCCGCTGGTCACTGCAACCAGGTCAGTCCCATCGATCGCAACTGCGGCATGCCCGCGGGTCAGGCTTCCCGCGCTTCTTGCGGTGCCATTCGCAAGGTCTACTATTGTGACGCTGTCGCCGCGAGCAACCAAGACGCGATGATGAACCGAATCGACGCTGAGGAGGTCCCACCGGCCGTCAGGCAAAGGAATTGAAATTGCTGCGCTGTAACTTGGTCGGTCGGGCTCCGCTGCACGGGAGGACGCCGCCCAGGTCGCTACCAGCAAAGCTGACAAGATCAATCGCTGCATGCACATGTCCTTCATTTGAAATTGCTCAAGGAAAGCTACACGCGGCACATGAAGTGTGCATTACACAAATGCCGACTTTGGTGGAGCATCGGACGCCGCCGCGCAACTGCGCGACGGCGAACGGTTGCCCAGTGCGATGATTAATCGGGGTGCGGGCCTTCCGCAGCATTCTCAAGGACCCGGCCAGTCACGGCATCGACCCCGACCTCGAAGGTCTTGCCGTGGCTCTTGATGTCGAAGGAGTAGCGCAGGCCGGTTCCGCCCGCTTCCTTTTCGAGCTCCTGATCGGTGATCACACCGGGATGCGCCTTCAGCGCCGCTGCGCGTGCAGCGGCCAGCGTTACACGGGCTTGCGGGGCAAGCTCGGCCCCCGTGAGGCCGTGCCTGGCAGGGGCTGCTATCGCGGTAGTGGCAGCCAGCGCGGCGATTGCGCCGAGAACGAGAAACTTTTGCATGTTCAATACTCCGAAGGCTGAGATGCCTTGCGGCGCTTGATACATGACGTGATGTTCGTCCACGCTCGGCCCAAGATTAGGAATTGCCAACTTGTGTTGGGGCGCATCCTGGCGCTGTCTGTGCGCGACCGGAGAATTGCCGCATCGAAAGGCCACGGAAGTGAAGCTGCTGTTGCTCGAAGATGACCCGGATACTCGCGAGCATGTGAGCAAGATCCTGCGCGCAGCCGGTCACGTCATCGATGCCTGCGCCAACGGGCCGGACGCTATTTTTCTGGGAACAACCAACAGCTATGCGGTGCTCATTCTCGACCGGATGGTGCCCGGTGTCGATGGTCTGGCTGTGCTCAAGGCGCTTAGATCGGCGGGAAATCTAACGCCTGCGATCTTCCTGACCGCCATGGACAATGTCGATGACCGCGTTGAAGGACTGGAAACAGGCGCGGACGATTATCTGGTCAAGCCTTTCGCTGGCAGCGAACTGCTCGCGCGCGTCGCGGCGCTTGGCAGGCGGCCACCAATTGCCGACGCAGCAACCCGGCTGACGCTGGCCGACCTGGAAGTCGATTTGCTCAAACGCACGGTCACGCGCGCCGGACGCCGGATCGATCTGCAGCAGCAGGAATACAAATTGCTGGAATATCTGATGCACCATTCCGGTGAGATCGTGACCCGCACCATGCTGCTGGAAAATGTCTGGTCGTTCCATTTCGATCCGGGCACAAATCTGATCGAGAGCCACATGAGTCGACTCCGTGCGAAAGTGGATCGCGGATTCGATCGTGACCTGATTCATACCGTGCGCAACGCAGGATACCGGCTCGATGCGGAAAGCTAGCCTTCTGCGCAGCGGCGCATTCCGCTTTGCTATCCTGATCGCCGCAATCTTCGCGATTGGGACCGGCGTTCTGCTTGCCCAGGTCGAACGATCGGTCAACCGCTACGCCACCGAAGTGGCCAGCGACAGCGTCGCAGCCGAGCTCGCCGTGCTGCAGGGCGAAGACCGGACTGCGGGGCGGGCAGAGCTGATCCGGTCGATAACGCTGCGTGAGCGGGCGGTGCGCGAGCATCAGATCCGTTACCTTCTGGTCGATGGTCAAGCCCATCGCCTCGTGGGCAGCATTCCCGCCGATGCAGCGCGTGTGGGAAGCTACGATCTGGTCCTGCCCTCGATTGACCGCGGCGGTGAAGGCGACGGCGCGGCGGTGTCGCTGATGATCATGGGGGTTCGCCTGAGTGACGGAGCGATTCTGGTCGTCGGCAGCGACACATCTGACCTGAGGGATTTGCGGCAGACCTTGGGCCTGTCGACGATAGAATTCGGGATCGGGATCAGTTTGCTGGCCTTGATCGGCGGCCTGGTGGTTGGAACGATTTTCCTGCGTCGGCTCGACCGCGTCAATCACGCAGTCGGGCGGATTATGCAGGGCAGCTTGTCCGAGCGACTTCCGGCGATCGGCATGAGCGCTGAGTTCGACGA
>JARXKR010000170.1 GCA_030271565.1 Pseudomonadota bacterium | reverse complement strand
AACTGGAAGTATGAGGACTGCTGATCCTTCGACAGGCTCAGGAGGAGCGGTTTAGCGCACGATCGCGCTGTAGGTGATCTCGCCCGAACCGCGTGCGGCTTCGCTTGCGGCGACGTGCCAGCGCACCTGGGTCACGTCCTCGGGTGTCGCCAGCCGGTCACCGATGCGCATCCGCTCAAGCTTGCCCCAGTTCCTGCCGCCATCGAGCGAAACTTCCTCGCTGCCATCGGCGCTGCCTTGATAGTAGACGCTGCGGGGCAGGGGATTGGTCACGGTGAAAGCCCCGCTGCCGCCCATCCGGTACCAGCTGACCACATAGACCACCCGGTCGCCGCGATTGAGCTGCGCGGCGGGTTGCAGCATCCGGCCTTTGCCCGGCGCGATCTTCTCGACGTAAACCGCGCTGTCGAGTGCGATCAGCGGAGCGGCGAGGGCGGGGGCGGCAAGGCATAGCGCACCGGCAAGCGACGTGAAGCTGCGGCAAAGATTCACTGGTTAAAAGCCCCCACTTGGATCCGCGCACGGACCAGTTGCCGTGCTTGTCGCAAACAGAGGCAAAGGAATGGTTAACCGCGCTTTTGCACGACCGGGTTCAGGCGGTTCAAAGCCCAGCGAAACTGCTGTTTTCGATGGTTTACACTGGCCCCGAACCGATCGCCTTCTGCCCGCCCGATCGCGGTTGACAGCCCCGGCGTGCTGGCCTAGTGGCGCTGCTCCCAAGTGGCTGCGCGGGTGTAGCTCAGTTGGTTAGAGTGCCGGCCTGTCACGCCGGAGGTCGCGGGTTCGAGTCCCGTCACTCGCGCCACTTGGGAATTTCCTTACAGTCCCGAACTGAACTTCACGTCCTTGCTCCCCGCAGGCAGGCTGACGATCATGCCGTCTTCGCTGAGCTTCAAGGTCCCGCTGAAAATGCGTGGCGCTTTGCCCAGGAACAGCGGTTCGATCAGCCGCGCAGGCACCGGCGGGACCATGTGATAGAGCACCAGTGTCGAGACCCCCGCTTCCTTGGCGGCACGCGCGGCGTCCTCGGGACTGGCGTGGTAGCCCTGGATATCGGTCATGATTTGCGCGGTGTTGGCGTGGCCGCGCGTGGCCAGAACGCGGCCCATCGCCGCGACCATGTCCTTGTTCATCGCATCGTGGAACATCACGTCCGCACCCTTTGAGGCGGTGACGAACGAGGGGGCGTAAACCGTGTCACCCGACAGCGCGATCGAGCGGCCCTTGTAGTCGATCCTATAGCCAAACGCGGGCGCGACCGGCGCATGGTTGACCCGGATCACGGTGATCCGCACCCCGTCCTTGTCATAGACCACCTGGCTGTCGGTCCCATCGGGCAGGGTGATGATATTTGCCGCGCCGCCGTACCCGGCCGGGTTGGCAATCTTCTCGCCGTGATGGCGCACGCGGAAGCCTTCGTCCGTGGTGTAGCCCTGCTTGAACCCCGCGATAACCTGATCGGTCCCGGCGGGGCCATAGATCGGCAGCGGCACGCCGCGCGATCCGGCGATCCAGGCCTGCAGCATCAGTTCGCCCAGGCCGTCGATGTGGTCCGAGTGGAGGTGGGTGAGAAACACTGCTTGCACCTTTTCCATCGGAAAGCCCATTCGCATCAGTTTGCGGATCGAACCAGAACCGGCGTCGAAGATGAAGGCCTGACCCCCTGCGAGCACCGCGATGCACGGCCCGGCGCGATCGGCATCGGGCATCGGCGAGCCGCTGCCGCAGACGTAGGCGTGGAGTCCGTCACCCAGCGCCAGCGACTTGTCGATCCCAAGGTTCTGGTCGAGCGCGCGGTCGAAGGCGCGTTCTGCCAGCCACGGCCGACCGAGCATGAGCAGCAGACCAAAGCCGAGCAGCAAAACCCCTGCCAGAATTGCCAGTTTGCGCATGATCATCCCCCATCCACCCCAAATCCGCCTACCCTGAGCTTGTCGAAGGGCTGCACTTCTTCGGGCGTTGTGCGCGCGGCACGAAGAAAAGGACAGTGCTTCGATACTTCGACAAGCTCAGCACTCAGCATGAACGGGGTTTGGAACTAATTGTTGTATTCCGATGCGGGATCAGCGCCAGCGGCCCGTTTCCATCCAGATCATCAATGGGCGCAGCGGGAGCAGCCAGACTACACCGAGCAGGATGTAGATTGGCACCTGCACTAGCGCGGGCCAGCGCTCGAACAGCGGCGCGACGAAGCGGGCAATCGCCAGGCAGTAAACCATCAGCCCAAACAGCAACGCGAGGATGCCGGCTGGAATCCGCCAGGTGGGTTCGGTGCGCATCAGAAGGGTCCGTAAAAGCGGGTCGGGGTGACCACCGCGCGAAGCGAGCGGTCATGCGGTTCGATCGGCAGCGCATCGACCAGTTGGCAGTCCCACGCAAGTCCGATCGGAACAAGGTTGGGGCGTGAGGCGAGAAGCTTGTCGTAATAACCGCCGCCCTGGCCGAGCCGCTGCCCGGTCAGGGTGAACCCGACCAGCGGTACAATCGCAACGTCGACCTCGGCATCGTCGGCCTCCGGTGGTGGCTGCATCGCGCCATAGGGATCGGGCACCAGAGTGCTCTCGTCGAACGGATTGTCCCACAGCTTGAACGCCATCGGCGCGCCGCGCTCGGCAAACCACGGCAGCGCGACCGGGTGACCTTGCTCGGCAAACCAGCGCGCATAGCCCAGTGGCGATGCTTCGCCCGGGATCGGATGATATACGCTGACCACTGCGCCCTCTGGCACCAGTTCAAGCAGCGCGGTGGGCGGACGATTGAACAGCAGCGCGCGCAGGTTCGCCGAAATCGAAGCGTCATGTGCGGCGCGGCGCTGGCGGAGCTGGGCGCGAAGGACTTGCTTGTCGGTCACGCGCTGCGCCCTCCGCTGCGTAAGGATGGGTGACGGGACCACCGTGGGCCGTTGCCAGGAAATCCTCTGACGCGTCACGTCAGGTGGGAACCGTGTGTGCCAGGCCAGGGCCTAACCAGGGACAGCCCCCAAGGATTTTACTTATAGCCTCAGGGATTTTCAAAGGCTCGCACCGGGCAGTACCCGTCAGCGCCTAGATAGGCGCTTTCGGTTCAACCCTCAAGACTGGTGGCGTATTTTTCAAGACGGCCAGCGAGCATCTCGAGCGTTTCGGCGTGATCCGGTGCTGGCGTGGCGGCACCAGCGCCTTTGCCGCGCACCTCGTGCAGCTCGTCGGCGAGCAGCAGTGCGGCGAACAACAGCAGCCGGACTTCGTTGTGTCCCGATGTGCCAAGATCGCGCACTTTGCCGTCAATCAGCAGACCCAGCGCCTCGACATGCGCTTCCTCGCCCTCGGCGCAGGCGACGATATAGCTGCGGCCGCCGATCTGGAGTGTGACATTGCTCATCGCGCAATCATCCTGCTGCCCCGTCGATCAATTGATCCAGTTCTTCCAGCGAGCCCTGGACCGCGCCGCGCAATTGCGCATGACGCGCGCGCAAGGTTGCGAGCTCCGCATCAGCGCCAACGGTCTTCACCGGTGCCGCCTCGATCCGGGCCAGCGCGGCTTCGATCCGCGCAATTGCAGTGTTGCTACGATCCGCCTCCATGACGCGAGTGCTAGCGCAATATTATGCGCTGGCAAAGCGTTGCGGCGTACATTTCCCACCGTTTGGTAAAGCATGGCGACAGCGCGCCTTGACGGGGCGGCAGGGCTTGGCAAAGGGGAGCCCCGCGCCGAATCGCCGCCGCGTTCCAGCCCTGACCGGGAGCCCACGTCGATGAGCCTTGATAGTGCCCGCTATGCAGCCATGGCCAACGCCATTCGCGCGCTTTCGATGGACGCGGTGGAAGCGGCCAATTCGGGGCATCCGGGCATGCCGATGGGCATGGCCGATGTGGCCACGGTGCTGTTTGCCGAGCAGCTCAAGTTCGATCCCGCCGCGCCCAAGTGGCCCGACCGCGACCGCTTCGTGCTGTCGGCCGGGCACGGTTCGATGCTGCTCTATTCGCTGCTGTACCTGACCGGCTACCAATCGCCCACGATCACCGACATCGAGAATTTCCGCCAGCTGCATTCGGTCTGCGCCGGGCACCCCGAAAACATCGAAATTGAGGGGGCCGAGGCCACCACCGGGCCGCTGGGGCAGGGGCTGGCGATGGCGGTGGGCATGGCGATTGCCGAACGCCACCTCAACGCCGAATTCGGCAGCGAGCTGGTTGATCACCAGACCTGGGTGGTGGCGGGCGATGGCTGCCTGATGGAAGGCATCAACCACGAGGCAATCGGACTTGCGGGCAACCTGCAGCTCGGCCAGCTCAACGTGCTGTGGGATCACAATTCGATCACCATCGATGGCAGCACTTCGCTTTCGACCTGCGAGGACGTGCTCGCGCGTTATGCCGCGAGCGGCTGGCACACGATTGCCTGCGACGGGCACGATTACGCCGATATCAGCAAGGCGCTCGCCAAGGCCGCAACGAACCCGCGTCCCTCGCTGGTCGCGTGCAAGACAATCATCGGCAAGGGCGCGCCTGACAAGCAGGGCACGCACAACGTCCACGGCAGCCCTTTGGGCGCGGATGAGATTGCGAAGGCGCGCAAGGTGCTCGGCTGGACCGCGCCGCCGTTTGAAATTCCTGCCGACATTCTGGCCGACTGGCGTTCGCTTGGGGCCAAGGGTGCGGCGGCGCATGCCAAGTGGAGCACGCGGCTCGCGTCGAACGCGCGCGGCGACGAATTCTCGGGGCGGATGGCAGGTGAACTGCCTGCTTTGACCGGCTGGCACGATTACCGCGCCAAGCTCGCCGCCGAAATGCCCAACCTTGCCACCCGCAAGTCGAGCGAGAACGCGCTGACCGTGCTCACCGCTGCGGTGCCGGCGATGATCGGCGGGTCGGCCGACCTGACCGGCTCGAACAATACCAAGACCGCCTC
>JARXKR010000169.1 GCA_030271565.1 Pseudomonadota bacterium | reverse complement strand
CGATCACTTCGGCGACGTTATGGCTCGGGATCGAGGTTGCCATGCCCACCGCGATCCCGCTCGATCCGTTGGCGAGCAGGTTGGGGAAGATGCCGGGAAAGATCTCGGGCTCTTCCTCCTCGCCGTTGTAGGTCGGGATGAAATTGACCGTGCCTTCGTCCAGCCCGGCCATCAGCTGGATCGCAGTCTTGGTCAACCGGGCTTCGGTGTAGCGGTAGGCAGCGGCGTTATCGCCATCGATGTTGCCGAAATTGCCCTGCCCTTCCACGAGCGGATAGCGCAGCGAAAACGGCTGCGCGAGCCGGACCATCGCATCGTAAACCGATTGGTCGCCGTGCGGGTGGTACTTGCCGATCACATCGCCGACCACGCGCGCCGATTTCTTGAAGGCGTCGGTCGGGTTGAGCTTCAACTGCCGCATTGCCCATAGCAGGCGGCGGTGGACCGGCTTCAATCCATCACGCAAGTCCGGCAGCGACCGCGCGGTGATCGTGGACAGCGCATAGATCAGGTAGCGTTCGGACAGCGCGCTGTCGAACGGCGCATCGACAATGGCATCGAAGGGATCTGGTTCGGTGGTTTCGGTGGTCATGCTGGCGTGGCCCTAGCAGGGGGGCTCTGGCTGTTCCATGCGGGCGTGCCGGTTTTGCGCAGGCGTTTGGGGTACCCGCGCAGAGGCCGCAGAGAACGCAGAGACTCCCTTTTCCGAGCCGTAGGCTCCTGCCAATATGGTACAGGCTAAGGCATGTCGCCCGATCCTTTGGGCGGCTTCGCCGCAGTTATCTTTGTCTCTGCGGCCTCTGCGGTCTCTGCGCGAGCCCCTTATTTTACCTTCGCCGCATGTCGTGGCTGTCGCCGGGAATTCGCACTTCGAGGCCGTCGAGCGCGGCGGTCAGTTCGATCTGGCAGGCGAGGCGGCTGGTCGGGCGGACTCCGGCGGCGAGATCGAGCAGGTCTTCTTCGTCATCGGTCGCGCGGGGCAGTTTTCCGAACCACTCGCGCACAACGATCACGTGGCAGGTTGAGCAGGCCATCTGGCCCTCGCAAGTTCCTTCGAGCGGCATCCCGGCGGCCTGTCCGACCCGCAGCAGGTCGTCGCCTTCACGCGCCTGAGCCGTGACTCGCTCGTCGTTGGCAGTGATGAAGGTGACGGTGACCATCACACTCCCTGCGCCACTGCAGCCGCTTCGATCGCGCGGCAGGCCTCTTCAAGTTCGTCAGCGGTCGTGTAGCGCCCAAACCCCAACCTTATCGAGTTACGCGCCTCGCGCGGTTCGAGACCGATCGCGCTCAGCACCCGGCTCGGTGCGCCGGTGCCGCTGCCGCAAGCCGAACCGGCGGAAATCGCTATGTTGCGGCAATCGCTCAGCAGGCGTGGGAAATTGAGCCCATCGAGCCGCAGATTTAGATTGCCCGGCCAGCGCGATGTCTCGCTGCCGTTGAGCGTCCAGCGCGACAGGATCGAACGGGCCAGCGCGGCGAGGCCCGACAGGTGCTGGAAATCGGTGTCGATCCGCGCCTTGGCCAGCGCCGCCGCCGCGCCGAACCCGGCGCACAATGCGGGGCTGAGCGTGCCCGAGCGGAGGCCGCCTTCTTGCCCGCCGCCCTCGATCAGCGAGGCGATGGCCACCCCGTCGCGCACCCACAGCGCGCCGATCCCCTTGGGGCCATAGAGCTTGTGCGCGGTGATCGTGATCAGGTCGGCACTGTCGGGCGGAGCCAGCTTGCCCGCGCCCTGCACCGCGTCGCACAGGAACAGCGCGCCCATCTCATGCGCGCGCTGCGCCAGCCGCGCGACCGGCTGGACCGTGCCGATCTCGTTGTTGACCTGCATCACCGCGACGAGGCCGGTCCCCTCGGCGATCTCCACCTCTGGATCGACCAACCCTTCGGCGCTCACTGGCAGCTCGTGCACCGCTGCGCCCGTGGCCAGCGCGGCATTGACCACTGCCGAATGCTCGATCGCCGAATAGGCAATGGCCCCGCGCGGGACCGAGCGGATTGCCTGATTGAGCGCCTCGGTCGCGCCGCTGGTAAAGATCACCCGGCCGCCTTTGGGAAGCAGCGCCGCAACCTGCTCGCGCGCCACCTCGACCGCCGCCGCTGCCGCGCGCCCGGCTTTGTGCATCGAGTGCGGATTGGCGAACCCCATCGATTCGGGACCCGCCAGCCACGGCAGCATTGCCGCGCGCGCTTCGGGCGCGAGCGGGGTGGTCGCCTGATGATCGAGATAGATGAAATCGCTCGCCATGTTCGCAATCGTTGCTTTTAGGACCTTCGTTTCTATATAGCGCCTGCTTCCCGATCCTAGTCCAAAGCGGTCCGGCATCCGAGAATCCTCCGGACGCCGCGCCATGGGCCAGCCAAAACAGGTACCAAAGCCCATGCCCTCAGTCATTTTTCCAGGTCCAGAAGGTCGCCTCGAAGGCCGTTTCCAGCCAGCCTCGCGCGCCCGCGCGCCAGTGGCGATGATTCTGCACCCGCACCCGCAGGCCGGGGGCACCATGAACGAGCGCATCACGATGGCGCTGTACAAGACCTTTCAGGCGCGCGGCTTTGCGACGCTGCGCTTCAACTTCCGCGGCGTCGGCCGCAGCCAGGGCAGCTTCGACAACGGGATTGGCGAGCTCAGCGATGCGGCTGCCGCACTCGACTGGGTCCAGTCGATCCACCCCGAAGCCTCGACCACCTGGGTTGCGGGCGCGAGCTTCGGCGCGCTGATCGGGATGCAGCTGCTGATGCGCCGTCCGGAAATCCGCGGATTTATCTCGATCGCGCCGCCGGCCAACATGTACGATTTCAGCTTCCTCGCGCCCTGCCCGGCAAGCGGCATCATCATTCAGGGCGTGGCCGATACGGTGGTGACGCCGAATTCGGTCCAGAAGCTGGTCGACAAGCTGCGCACCCAGCGCCACATCACGATCCATCACGAAGAAATCCCCCGCGCGAACCACTTTTTTGAAAACGAGATGGGTGACCTGATGGGTTCGGTCGACAACTACCTCGACATGCGGCTCTCGCCCGACTGCCCGATCAAGTGATCGCAACGATCAACTGAAACCCAAAATCCGTTCGTCCTGAGGAGCGGTTGAGCGCAGCGAAGACGCGTCTCGAAGGGCCGCGCGCATGGGGCGGTGGTTCGAGACGGGCCTTCGCAAGGGCTCAGTCCCTCCTCACCACGAACGGGGCTGGGGAAATCCCTATTTAAGCTCCTGCTGCACTGGCGCGGTGCCGTTTTGCGACGGCACCACCCAGATTGCGACATTGGCGATGAGAACGATCGCCAGCACCAGCATCAGCCAGACCTGCTTCGATGTGCCGCGTTGCCGCCACAGGAAAATGGCACCGAGCAGCATCGCGATCGCCGCGAGCATCAAAATCGACAGGACGGTGCCGCTGGCCATCAGTGGGTGAGCTTGCCCGCCATGCCGATGATTTCATCGAGCGCGTTGCCGCCTTGCTTGCTGGTCCCGCCGCCGAGCAATGAGCCGAGCACCCCGCCGAGCATGCCGCCCATCCCGCTGCTCGACTGCGAGGACTGACCGCCGAGCACCGAACCCAAGACCGAACCGAGCATTCCGCCCAGCCCGCCGCCGCCGAGCGTGCCGCCCTCGTTCTGGCTCTGCGCTCCGTCCGCCCGATGCGACAGGTATCCCGCAACCAGCATCGCGAGGATCGGCAGCATCTTCTTGAGCAGCGCCGGGTCGATCCCGGTCTGGTTCGAGGCATGCGTCGCAACCGTGCGGCTGACGTCCTTCGAGCCGAAGATCTGCCCGAGCACGTCGTTGCCCTTGTCGACATCGGTCGGTTCGGGCCCGAGCACGTTGGTGGCCAGTGATGCCCCGCCCAGCCCGCCGAGCATCCCGATCAGGCTGCCAAGGCCCCTTTCACCGCCGCCCGCCGCATCGGCCTGCTTGCTGAAGCCGCCAGCAATCGCCGGGAGCAGCGCCGCCGCGCCCGCCTCGGCAACCTGCGGCGAAACCCCGAGCTGGCCCGCAATCGCGGCAATCCCGCCGCTCTGTTGCAGAATGTTGATCAGATCCATGGTGCGTTCCCTCCAGCGGCCGAGAATGGCCGTATCCGGGCAAAGACTAGCCGCGCTGCACGGGGCCGGCCAGAGCATTTCTTTGCAGGTGTTTGACAGGCGTCATATAAACGGGGACATTATAAACGGGGACATATAAACGGGGACACAATACTAATTAGCCCCGTTGCATTCCCCATGCTATCCCGCCCCGCATGGCCCGACTTGCCCGCACCGTAATCCCCGGCACACCGCACCACGTGACCCAGCGCGGCAACCGCCGTCTGCCAATCTTCTTTTCGGATGATGACCGCCGCCTTTACCTCGCGCTGATCCGCGATGGCTGCGAGCGCGCGCGGGTGCGCTGCCTCGGCTGGTGCCTGATGGACAACCACGTCCACCTGATCCTGGTTCCCGAAACTGCCGATGGCCTGCGCGCCGCGCTGGGCGAAGCGCACCGCCGCTATACCCGCGCGGTCAATTTCCGCGAGGGCTGGCGCGGTTATCTGTTTCAGGGCCGCTTCGCCTCCTATGCGATGGACGATGCGCACCTGCTGGCGGCGCTGCGCTATGTCGAACACAACCCCGTTGCGGCGGGAATGGTCGAGCAGCCAGCGGACTGGCCCTGGTCGAGCGCGCGCAGCCACCTTGCCGGGCGGCGCGCGCACGGTGACAAGTTGACCGATCTTGCCGCGCTGGCCGGGCACGTCCCAAACTGGCGCGCCTATCTGCGCTACGGTGCCGAAGCGGGCGGGCTCGGCGCGGAGGGCGAAGCGGTGGCGGAGGCGATCGAGGCCCGCCTGCGCACCGGACGCTTGCTCGGCGCGGACGCATGGATCGCAGCGCAGGAGGCGCAACTGGGCCGGCCCTTGCAGCCGCAACGGCGGGGGCCCAAGGTAAAGCGGCAGGGTGGGGACGGA
>JARXKR010000168.1:1631-4976 GCA_030271565.1 Pseudomonadota bacterium | reverse complement strand
GCCCCATGGCCTTGCCGACCTCGCGGATCGCCATGCGCGGGCGGTAATGGATCACCGTGGCGCACAGCCCGGCGCGGTGGCGGCCATAGCGGGCGTAGATGTACTGGATCACCTCCTCGCGCCGCTCGTGCTCGAAATCGACGTCGATATCGGGCGGCTCGTTGCGGTCCTCGGAAATGAACCGGTCGAACAGCAGCGCGTGGCGCGCGGGATCGACCGCGGTGATCTCAAGCACATAGCACACCGCCGAATTGGCCGCCGAGCCGCGCCCCTGGCACAGGATCGGCGGATCGCAGCCCCGCGCGAAATCGACGATGTCCTTGATCGTCAGGAAATAGCGCGCGAGGCTCAGCTTGCCGATCAGCGCCAGTTCGCGCGCCAGCGTATCGCGCACGCTGTCCGGAACCCCGGCAGGATAGCGCCCCGCCGCCCCTTGCCAGGTCAGGTTTTCCAGATGCTGCTGCGGCTCGAGCCCGTCGGGACAGGTCTCCTCGGGGTATTCGTAGCGCAGTTCCTCCAGGCTGAAATTGCACGAATCAGCCACTTCGCGCGCCGCCTCCAGCGCATGCGGCCAACGCCGGAACAGCCGCGCCATCTCGGCAGGGCCCTTGAGATGCCGCTCGGCATTGGGCTGGAGCAGGTGCCCGGCAGCGGCGACCGTGGTCTTGTGGCGGATCGCAGTCATCACATCGTGCAATGGGCGGCGCTGCGCGGCGTGATAGAGCACATCGTTGGTGGCCATGATCGACAGCCCGTGCGTGCCCGCCAGCCCGTCGAGCTGGGCAATCCGCGCGAGATCGTCGCCGGTGTAGAGATAGCTGGCAGCGATGTGGTGCAAGGTGGGAAGCTGCTGGGCCAGGTGGGGGAGGATTGTGGCGAGCGGCGCGGTCAGACAAGTGGTTTCACGCGAAGTCGCGGAGGTGCGGAGGGAGAAAGTTGCTCGCGCAGAGACCGCAGAGGCCGCAGAGATGTCATCCTCGCGGCGCAGCCGTTTTATTTCTTCGACACCACGGCCAGACTCACCGTTGCCATGTGGTAATGAGCCTGCGGCGTTTTCCACTTCTCTGCGATCTCTGCGGTCTCTGCGCGAGCCGAATCCTTCCTTCCTTCTCCGCGCCTCCGCGCCTCCGCGTGACTTAAATTGCGAGAACGCAACCACATTGCTCTCAACCGCAATCGTGAATTCCGCATCGAGATCGGCTGGCGGCACCAGCACCAGCTGCACCCCCTCGCTATGCGCCGCCAGCATCGAGAGCGAAATGTCGCAGGCGCCCTTGTCTTGCCAGCCGCCATCGAGCGTACCCATCCGCCCGGCCGAGATCAGCGCGCAGAGCCGGCCATAGGCGGCGCGGTTGGTTGGATAGGCGAGGAAGGTCAGACCCTCTGCCGTCTCGATCCGGGCGCCGATCACCGGGCGCAATTTGAGCATGTGCGCCTCACCGTGGAGCCGCACCACCCCGGCCATGGTGTTGGCGTCGGCAATCCCGATCGCGTCATAGCCCAGCGCGTGGGCCTGCATGACCAGGTCGACCGCGTCCGAAGCCCCGCGCAGGAACGAGAAGCATGTCGCCAGCCCCAGTTCGACGAACGCTGCGCGCGACGGCGCGCTTGTCGCTTCGCCGGTAACACGGCGGCGTTCAGGGGTCAGGGTGGTTTCGGGCATTTGTTCGAGTCTAAATGTTCCTTATATGTTCCTTTGAACAAGCAAGCGAGTCTCTTGCTGTCGCATCCTGCCACCGGCTCGGCCAAGGCGGCGGAACGCATGGCCCCGGGCTTCGTTGTCAGGACACCCCCTGAAGACGGAGAATTCCAATGCCGATGATCAAGACCAAGGACGGAACCAGCCTGTACGTGAAGAGTTGGGGGACCGGTAAACCAGTGGTCCTGATCCACGGCTGGCCGCTGTCAGGCGACAGC
The DNA here is from genome assembly GCA_030271565.1 of Pseudomonadota bacterium. Classification (GTDB taxonomy): domain Bacteria; phylum Pseudomonadota; class Alphaproteobacteria; order Sphingomonadales; family Sphingomonadaceae; genus Novosphingobium. The sequence goes on along the minus strand of JARXKR010000168.1, from coordinate 3,059 downwards.
TGGGATCCGATCAGCAACGTTTTGGCCGACAATGGCTATCAGGCGATCGCTTATGACCGCCGCGGGTTTGGCCGGTCGGATCAGCCATCGGAAGGTTATGACTACGATACCTTCGCCGACGATCTGGCCGCAGTGATCGAAAACCAGGCCGGCGGGCAGGATGTCGTCCTGATCGGCTTCTCGATGGGCGGCGGCGAGATTGCCCGCTACCTCTCGCGTCATCAGGGCAAGCAGGTGAGCAAGGTCGCGCTGATCAGTTCGGTCGTGCCCTACATGCTGCAGACCCCGGACAATCCCGAAGGCGTGCCGCAGGCCACCTTCGACCAGATGACCGAGGGCATGAAGGCCGACCGCGCGAAATTCTTCCGCGGCTTCTTCAAGGACTTTTTCGGGGTGGGCATGATGTCTCACCCGGTCAGCACTGAACTGCTCGATCTGGCATGGTCCACCGCGATGCAGGCCGGGTTGCGGCCCACGCTGGCCTCGGCCAAAGCATTCGCCACCACCGACTTCCGCCCCGATCTTGCCAGCTTTACCGTGCCCACGCTGATCATTCACGGTACCGCCGACAAGACCGTCCCGATCGCCCCGACCGGTCGCGCTTTGGCCAAGGCGGTGCCTGCTGCCAAGCTGATCGAATACGACGGCGAACCGCACGGGATATTCGCGACCCAGACCGAGCGATTGACCAATGACCTGCTGTCGTTCCTGACCGACAATCCGGAGAGCGGCGTCTTCAATCTGGACGGGGTTCCGGCCGAGGACCGGCAGGAAGTGCTCGACGAGATCACTGCGGCGTCGATGTCGACCATCCCGGTCTAGAGGGTGCGATCTTCACCTTTAGTCCCTCCCCGTTGGGGAGGGGTTGGGGTGGGGGTTCAACTCTAACGTGGACGCGCAGCTTCGCCGCGCTCCCCCACCCCTAACCCCTCCCCGCCGGGGAGGGGAATTACCCACACAGTCCCTGCAGGTACCATTCGGGCACTCCCCCGCGCCCGTCGGCGGCGTGGCCGTGGCGGTAGATCCAGTATCGCCGCCCGGCCGTGTCCTCGACCCGGTAGTAATCGCGCAGCCGCGCCGCGCCGCGTTCGCGCCACCATTCGGGGGCAATGCGCTCGGGCCCTTCGGCGCGAATGACTTCGTGCAAGCTCCCGCGCCAGCGAAACCGGCGCGGCAGGCCGTCGGGGCTGGCGTGGATCACCGCGATCAATTCGGGCCGATCGAGCAGCTTGAGCGGGCGAGCGTGGAAGGCGAGGCTTTCCTGCGCTGCGCGCCCCGGATCGAGCGGGGCGAGCCAGCGCTGGGCGCGTTCGGGCCAGTGGCTCGCGACCGGTTCGGGGCGGCGCACGGCCCCGGCCCCGAGCCGCACGCTCAGCCGGTCGATACAGGCCGCCAGGCTGGTTCCGTGGACTTCGGCAGCGGCTTCGA
>JARXKR010000168.1:0-1531 GCA_030271565.1 Pseudomonadota bacterium | reverse complement strand
CGCGGTCAACCGGGCGAGCTCGATCCCGAACCCGGCGTCGACATCGTCGAGCTTGGCCGCGAACAGCCGGGTGATATGCGCCGCCGCGCGGGTCGCTGCAGCGAGTTCAAGCCGGCGCTGGACCACCTCGCCATCGACCTTCCACAGCGCCAGTTCGAGCCGCCGCGCGCCCAGCGCCTGGCCTTCGAGCACGCGCACCATGTCATCGGCCAGATCGCCCAGCACCTGATCGAGCAAAGGGCGATGGCGGATCGGCTCGATCAACCGGCGCTGGACCAGCGGTGGCGGAGCGGCGAGCACCGGCAGCAGCGGCTCGGGCACCCGGCCGGTGAGCTGGTCGAGCCGGACCAGCGGGTTGGCGGCGGGCGCGCGCACCGAACGAAACCGCCGCGCCAAAGCATCGCGCGCCACGCCGGACAGCTCGCCGATCCGCTTGAGCCCAAGGCGGCGCAGCACCAGCAGGGTAGCGGGATCGAGGCGGAGCGCGGCGACCGGGAGTTGGTCGAGAAGGACGGGCATTTCACCAAGAGTCTCCCCCTTTGGGGGAGGTGGCCCGCCGCAGGCGGGTCGGTGGGGGCCTGTTTGTTGCCGGGCCATGCCCCCTCCGTCAGCCACTTCGTGGCTGCCACCTCCCCCAGAGGGGGAGGCTCTTGGCAGGATCGCCCGCTCCGGCCCGTAATGCGCCAGCGCCCAGGCCGCCCCGGCGGTGGGCGCGATCGCCAGCCGCGCGGCGAAGCCCCGTGCCGCCAGCCGCTCGCTCGCGTCGACCAGCAACATCTGCTCGCCCCCGAACAAATGCGCCACCCCGGTGACATCGACCAGCAGTCCGTCAGGCGGATCGAGCGCCGACCACGGCCCCCAGCGCTGCGCCCACAGCGCGAGGCCTTCCAGCAACGCAAGGTCGCCCGCCGGATCGGCCGGGGCGGCGGCGAGTTCGGGGCACAGCGCGCGGGCATCGGTGAGCATCGTACCGGAGCGCACGCCAGCATCGCGCGCAGCCGCATTGACCGCAGTAATCCGCAGGCCATGGGCGCTTTCCGAGATCAGCGCGACCGGCCCCACGAGGAGGTTGTCGCGCGGCCCTTCAGCCAGCTGCCAGCGATCGATCGCGAGCCGCGCGCACCAGATCGCCATGATACGGCGAGCTGGCGGTGAGGGCGTTTCCGTCATCGCGCAAAATCCATTCTCCGGGAGGGTGATTGCGCGCGCGGAACAGCTCGGCGTGCCACGCCGGCGCCCCGGGTGCAGCGGGGTTCCAGCGCGGCGGGAGCGAGGGTGCCGCCTCCACCGCCCAGCGCTGCCGCGCTGAGGACAAGTCGCGCGCGGCATCGAGCCGGATCAGCCACAGCGGCACCCCGTGGACTTCGGCGACCAGGCTGAGCCGGCGCGAGGCGGTGAACGACAGCGTCTTGGGATTGCCCGCCAGTTCGCCGATCACGAACGCGAGGTCGCGGCAGCGCAGCCCTTCCTCGAGCGCAAACAAGGCATCTTCGGGGCTCTTCGCGGCGACATGAAGCAGCCGGTGGCGCAG
>JARXKR010000167.1 GCA_030271565.1 Pseudomonadota bacterium | reverse complement strand
ACGCTGGCGGCCAGATCGCGGGTCCACATGCCCCCGCAAATCACCACAAAGTCGGCCTCGATCGGGCCTTGCTCGGTGTCGACGCCGGTTGCCCGGGTACCGTCATGGCGGATCCGGGTGACCTTGGTATTCTCGAAGATTCGCGCCCCGCCGCTGCGCGCGCCTTTGGCCAGCGCCATCGTGATATCGACCGCGTTGGCATAGCCGTCGCTGGGAATATGGATCCCGCCGACGACGTCATCGACGTTGACGATCCCGGCAAGATCCTTGATTTCCTGCGGGGTGACGACGTGCACCGGCAGGCCGAACACCTTGGCCATCGACGCGCTGCGCTTCAGCTCCTCGAAGCGCTCGGCGTTGGTTGCCATCGAGATCGAACCGCACTGGCGATAGCCGGTCGCCTGCCCGGTTTCTGCTTCGAGCCCGCGATAAAGCTCGCCGGTGTATTTGGCGAGTTTGGTCATGTTGATCGATGGGCGGAGCTGCCCGACCAGCCCGGCCGCGTGCCAGGTAGTGCCACTGGTCAGCTGCTTGCGTTCCAGCAGCACGACATCCTGCCACCCGATCTTGGTCAGGTGGTAAGCAATCGAACAGCCGATCACGCCGCCGCCGATGATGACGACCCGGGCCTTGCGGGGGAGTTCCGCCGCCACCGCCTCAGACCTTCATCTTGGCGTTATCGGGATCATAGGCGGGATGCTCGAGCACCGTCGCCGTCCGCAGTTCGCCTTGCAGCTGGACCGAAAATTGCGCGCCGGGCGCGGCATGGTCATTGGGCACACAAGCGAAGAACAGGCTCTTGCCGGTGCGGTGCCCGTAACCTCCCGAAGTGGTCAGGCCGATGCAGGCGTCCCCCACCAGGCATGGCTCGCCGCCGCGCACATCGACAGTGCTGGCGGCCACCTCGCCGTAGACAATCCGGAACCGGTCCGGCGCATCGAGCGTGGCTTGCTTGCCGACGAAATCGTCCTTCTTGAACTGGATGAAGCGGTCCATGCCGGCCTCGATCATGGTCAATTCGTTGGTCAGTTCGCTGCCCCAGGCCTTGTAGCCCTTTTCCATCCGCATCGTATTGACGGCATAAAGGCCATAATTGGCGATCCCGTAATCCTGCCCGGCAGACCAGACGGCGTCGTAAAGCGCCGCCAGATCATCCATGGCCGGATGCAGTTCCCAGCCCAGTTCGCCGACATAGGATACCCGCAGCGCGCGCACCGGCAGGCCCGCGATCACGATGTCCTGCCCGCTCAACCAGCGGAACCCTTCGTTGGACAAGTCCGTCTCGGTCAGTTTGGTCAGGACCTCGCGTGAGCGCGGCCCGCTCAGCACCAGCACCCCGCGCTCCATCGTCACGTTGCTGATCGTCACCTGTTCATGCGGCAGCTTGCTTTGGACCAGATGATCAGAATCGCGCTGCTCGGCGGCGGCTGCGGACAGACAGTAAAAGTGATCGTCGGCCAGCCGCGTCACGGTCATTTCGCCATAGATCCGTCCCAGCCGCGACAGCGGGTGAACCAGACCGATCCCGCCTTGCTTCCTGGGCATGCGATTGGCGCAAATCCGGTTGAGGAACGCTTCGGCATCGGGGCCGGTGACCTCATACTTGGCAAAGCCCGACAGATCGAGCACCCCGACCCGCTGCTCGACCGCGTGAACCTCGGCTGCAACCACCTCGAAAACATTGGTGCGGTGGTACCCGGCTTCTTCGGCGCGGCCATCGAGCGAGAACCACTTGGGGCGTTCCCAGCCATAGGTTTCGCCATAGACTGCGCCCGCTGCCAGCAGCCGGCCATATAGCGGACTGATTTTCTGCGGCCTGCCATCGGGCTCTTCCTCGCCCGGGGGCCGGGTGGTGAAGGTCAGGCGGTAATCGAGGAATACCTTGGCGCGGCTGTACGCTTCGTCCGCAAACGGCCCGTAACGGCGCGGATCGAACTCGGCCATGTTGATATCGGCATCGCCATAGACGATCGACTGCGCCAGATACTTGCCCGAGCCGCCGCCCTGCGCAATTCCGAACGAGGTGCCGCAGCAGTGCCAGAAGTTGCGCAGGCCAGCAGCGGGCCCGAGCAGCGGTCCGCCATCGGGCGTATGCGGAATCGCGCCGTTGACCACGCGGCGAATGCCGACTTCGCCGAACACCGGCATCCGCTCGATCGCGCGCTCCAGCCATTTTGAGATCCGGTCGAGATCGTCGATGAACAGCTCGCTGGTCGATTCCCATTCCGGTTGGCCCTTGGGCGACCAGGCTTCGGCGAGGCCCGTGTTCTCATAGACCCCGATCAGGCCGCTCTTCTGCTCCTGCCGGAAATAGCCCGAGACATAAGGGCAGCGCATCACCGGAATTTCCTCATCCCGCTCTATAAAAGCCGGAATCGGGTCGGTGACGATGTAGTGGTGTTCCATGTTTGTGACGGGAATATCGATCCCAGCCATCTGCGCGACCTGCCGCGCGTAGCACCCGGCCGCATTGACGACGATCTCGGCACGGATCATGCCCAGCTCGGTCGCCACATCCCATTCACCCGTGGGAAGCTGAGTGAGGCCTGTCACGCGGTTGCGGCGAACGATCGTCGCCCCCATCGCTTTAGCCCCGATCGCCATGGCATTGCAGATGCCCGAAGGATCGGCATGGCCATCGCTGGTCGTATACGCGCCCGCGATCACGCCGTCGGTAGTGACAAATGGATTGATCCGGCGAATTTCCTCGGGCGGGATAATCTCCATGTCAAAGCCGATAATCCTCGAAAAGCCATGGATGTAGTTGAACCAGGCTAGCTCGCGCTCGTTGGTCGCGAAACGAATTCCGCCCGACTTGTGCCAACTGACCGATTGGCCGGTCAGCGCTTCGAGACGCGGGTAGAGGTCGTTGCTGTAAGCGTGGATTTTGGCGAGGTTGAAGCTGCCGGTGATGCTGGGACATTGCCCGGCGGCATGCCAGGTCGATCCCGAGGTCAATTCGTCCTTTTCGATCAGCATGCAATCGGACCAGCCCAGTTCGGCCAGATGGTAGAGCAGGCTGGCCCCCATAATTCCGCCACCGATGATAACGACGCGCGCCTGTGTCTGCATTGGAATAGGTTTCACTCCCGGGGCATTTTCGCGCAACTCTAGGGCCCGAATGGGGCGCAGGACAAATGTGCAATTCAACGCCATTGGTTCAAAAAATTTTCAGGTTCTCAGCAAGATGCCGAGCGAGGCCCGCGTTCAAAAAATTTTGCTGTAATCACAAAATTTTCATTTGTGGGCGGTGCGCCCCGTAGGTCTAACCACCGGGGAAGCGGTGGCCGAACAGCGCGGAAAGCGACTATGAAAATTGGATTTATTGGCCTGGGCAATGTCGGCGGCAAGCTTGCTGGCAGTCTCATCCGCAATGGCCATGATGTTACCGTGCGCGATCTCGACGATGAACTGGTCAGCGAATATGTCGCGCGGGGCGCGCATGCAGCTCCCTCGCCCAAGGCACTGGGCAAAGCAGTCGATCTGATCGTCACCTGTTTGCCTTCGCCGGCGGCCAGTTCAGCCGTTGCCGAAGGGGAGGATGGCTTCCTTGCGGTGATGCGGCCCGGTCAGGTCTGGCTGGAAATGAGCACAACCGACTACTCCGAAGTGATCAGGCTGGGCGCGCTGGTCGAAGCACGCGGCGCGATGTTCATCGAATGCCCGGTTTCGGGCGGCTGCCACCGCGCCGACACCGGCAACATCGCGATCTTCGCCGGCGGGCCGCGCGCTGCTTTTGAAACGGTGCTGCCTGTACTGACTGCGATGGGCCGCCGGATTCTTCACACTGGGGAGCTTGGCACCGCGTCCCAGCTCAAGGTCATGACCAACTACCTGTGCACGGTCCACCTCGTCGCTCTGGCCGAGGCTTTGACCACCTGCAAAGCGATCGGTCTGGACATGAACACCACCTATGAAGCGATCCTGATTTCGTCCGGAAACAGCTTTGTCCATGAAACCGAAAGTCAGGTCATCCTCAACGGCAGCCGCGACATCAATTTCACGATGGACCTGGTCAGCAAGGACATCGGGCTGTTTGACAGAATCGCGCACCAGGCGGGCGTGCCGGTCGAGCTGTCGCCGCTGATCGTGCGGCTGTTCAAGGAAGCCGAAGCAACTTATGGCAGCCGCGAGTTTTCGCCAAACATCATCCGGCGCTATGAAGAACCACTGGGGCTCAAGGTGCGAGGCACCGGGTTTCCCGCGCAGATGATCGATGACGAGCCTGAAGCGCCGGGCTATGAAGTGGTCCCCAGGCGCTAGTAGTGCTGGAAATCGAACATGACCGATCCCGCGCCTGCTGATCATGCTGCCTGGATCGCGCGCGCGGCAGAGGCCAAGTTTGAAACCGGTCTGTTCATCGATGGGCGCAGCACTGCTGGATCGGGCCAGCCGATCCCGGCGATCAATCCGGCCACTGGCGCACTGCTCGCCGAACTGTCCTGCGGCAGCGCCGGTGATATTGACCGCGCCGTCGCTTCTGCAAAACAGGCGTGGGACGACGGGCGCTGGCGGCACATGGCCCCGCGCGCGCGGATGGACATATTCCGCCGCTGGGCTGACCTGGTCGAGGAAAATGCGGCCGAGCTGGCATTGCTCGAAACGCTCGGCATGGGCAAACCGATCGGCGATGCGCTGGGTATCGACCTTCCCGAAACAGTGGTGACGATCCGCTATTTCGGTGAGGCAATCGACAAGATCGGCGGGGTCGTCACCAATAGCCCGCACAATGCCAGTCATATGGTTTTGCGCGAACCGCTGGGCGTGGTGGGGGCGATCTCGGCCTGGAATTACCCGTTGCTGATGGCGACCTGGAAAGTCGCCCCGGCGCTTGCGGCAGGTAACTGCGTGGTCCTCAAGCCATCGGAAAAGGCGGGACTGTCCTGCATCCGGCTGGCGCAACTGTTTGTCGAAGCGGGCGGACCACCCGGTGTGTTCAACCTGGTCAATGGCTATGGTCACGATGCCGGGAGGCGGCTGGCGCTTCACCCCGATGTGGCC
>JARXKR010000012.1:8822-25567 GCA_030271565.1 Pseudomonadota bacterium | reverse complement strand
CAACACCAGCCCACTCCCCCGGCCCGACCACCCGTTAAAGGTACCCTGTGGGTGGCCGGGCCGGGGGAGTGGGCTGGTGTTGCAAGGAAGACCCGGATGGGTATTCCGCACCGGCGCAAGCCGGACAAGAATGGAGGCCCGAGCCGGAATCGAACCGGCGTGCGCGGATTTGCAGTCCGCTACGTAACCACTCCGCCATCGGGCCTCGTGTCGCGCCGCTGCGCGAGGTGCGCCACTAGCCGAGCGTACTCAGCCGTGCAAGGTGCTTCAAGCAATCCGGGCGAAGCTGATCTGGCGCTTGACCGGGTCGGCGCTGACCAGCCGCACGGTCAGCTTCTCGCCCGGGGTCACGCTGTGTGCAGTGACCCGGGCGAGCACCGGCACATCGCACAACTGCATCCGCGCGCCGATCTCGTCGACGTCGGTGACCACGGCAGCAAAGCTCTCACCCTCGCGTCCGCTGAGCATTGCGGCCTCGGCGAGATCGATCACGGCGCGGTCGATCTGATTGGCGCGGGCATCGGCCTTGCCCATCACCGGGCCGAGCCGGGCGAAGGCTGCGGACACTTCGTCCGGGACCGGCTGGGCATTGGCCACCGCCAACGCCGCGCGCACGACATAGCGATCAGCCAGCCGCCGCAACGGTGCAGTCATATGGCAATAGGTTGCCGCCATCGCCGCGTGCCACGGCTTCACGCCCTCCTGAAAGGGCACGTAACTTGCCCCGTTGCCGGCGCGGCGGATCGCCAGCATAAACGCGGCGACATCGGGCTGTTGCGGATCGAGCGTCTTTTCGAAATTCTGCAAGCTGAGCGATGCCGCCCAGTCGAGGCCCAAAGCCTCGGCAATATGCCGCAGCCGCGCCACCGCGCGGTCGTCGGGTCCGGCCATCACCCGGAACAGCCCGGTCTTGGCGGCATAGAGCGCATCGGCCACGGCGAGATTGGTCGCGAGCGACAGCGCAGCGTTGCGCTGCTCGGCCAGGCTTTGCGGGCGCAGCACCAGATTGAACTGGCCGTCCGCTTCCTCGACTTCCTGCTCGGGCGGATCGACCCGCGCCGCCCCGCGTGCGGCCTCGGCCGTGGTGATCCGCTGTGACAGTTCGGCGAACCCGGCGGGCAGCTGGGCTTCGGTCGCGGTCTCGTAAGCGAGCTTGGCGCGGCTCTGGATGATCGCGCGTTCTGCCCCTTCGAGCTTGACCGACCCATCGGGGGCAACCCGCGTGGTGAAGACCACCGCCGGGCGCGGCCCATCGGGCAGCAGGCTCGCCGCGCCTTCGGACAGGACCTTGGGATAGAGCCCGGCCTTGCCATCGGGCAGGTACAGCGTCTCGCCGCGGGTCCAGGCTTCGGTGTCGACCGGATCGCCATCGCTGACGAACCACGGCACATCGGCGATGGCGTAGTGGAGCAGCAGATCGCTGCCCGATGCCTCGATAGTGAACGCCTGATCGAGATCCGTCGAACTCGCCGGGTCGAGCGTAACAAATGCCTCGCCGGTGCGGTCCTTGTGCTCGCTCGGTTTGCGCTGCGCCGCAGTCTGCGCCGCCGCGTCGACTTCGGGCGGAAAGCCCGCCGGAACCTTGAACTGGCCGCGAATGGACGCGAGCCCTTGGCTCAGCAGACGATCGGGATCGCGTAGTGCCTTCATAGCCGCTGTCGGTAGCCACTCTGCCAGTGCTTGCCAAGCAGCGGCTGGAGGTCAGTCGAGCAGCGGCCGTGCGGCGTAATGTGCTGCCAAAGCCCCGGCAAATTGCGCCAGCACAAACCCCGGTACGCTGCTTGGCGCGATCCCGGCGAAGGTATCGCTCAGGCCCCGCGCGAGCGTGATCGCCGGATTGGCAAAGCTGGTCGACGAGGTGAACCAGTAAGCCGCCGCGATATACAGTGCGACGCTCGCGGGCACGCTGGCGGGGCGATGGCGCAGGGTCAGCAAGATCGTGATGACCAAGCCGAAGGTCGCGACAAATTCGCCGAGCCACTGTCCCGGCCCGCCGCGCAGGTGGTGCGAAAGTTGCAGCACCGGCAGATCGAACATCGCGTGCGCGGTCCACGCGCCGAGAATACCGGCGAGCACCTGGACCGCAACAAATCCGGCGAGCTGACCCCTGCCAAGCTCGCCGCGCAGGTGCATGACAAGGCTAACCGCCGGATTGAAATGCGCCCCGGATGGCGGACCGAGCATTGCGATCAGCACATAGAGCATCGCCGCGGTCGCCAGCGTGTTGCCGAGCAAGGCCACCGCCATGTTTCCACCGGCGAGCCGCTCGGCCATGATTCCCGAGCCGATCACGGTGGCGAACAGAAGAAAGCTGCCGAGCGCCTCGGCGCAAAGTTTTTGTCGCATCTTATCCCTCCCGAGCCACTTCACGGATCGACAAACGCACCCTTGCGCTTTTCCATCTGGCTCATCACCGCCTCGATCTGGTTCTTCGTCCCCATCAGCGCTTGCTGCTCGATGCTTTCAGCCATCAGGATATCGTCGACCGAGGCATGGAGGTATTGCGCGAACAGGCGTTTGGCAGCGCGCTGGGCTTGAGGGTGGCGATTGGCGATATCGGCGGCGATCGCCAAGGCGCGGGTCAGTGGGTTGGCGTCGACGATGGTCGCGAAGCCGTATTCCCGCGCCTGTTCGCCATTGAATTCGCGATTGGTATAAGTCAGCTCGCGCAGCACATCGTCGCGCACGGTGCCGCGCCACAGCGCGTAGCCGGCCATGTCGGGGACCAAGCCCCACTTCATTTCCATCACGGCCAGCCGGGCATCGGGCGCAACCACGCGCAAATCGGCGCCGCTCGCAAGCTGCAGCCCGCCCCCGAAGCACACCCCGTGGACCGCGGCGATTACCGGGACTGGCAGCTTGCGCCACTGCATCGCCACCTGCTGCGGGGCATTGGCGTTGCCGTGCGTGCGCGTGGTCAGCGGCTCTTCGCGGCGGCGGCCGGTGTCGGCCATCGAGCCCATATCGAGCCCGGCGCAGAAGCTGCGTCCATCGCCCGACAGCACCACGCAGCGCAACCCCTTGAGGTTTTGCAGCACGTGCCCGGCATTGAGCAGGGCTGCAAACATGTCGGGATCGAGCGCGTTCATCTTGTCGGTGCGGATCAGCCGGACGTGGGCGACCCCGTCATCGTCCATGGAGATGGCGACGCGGCCGGGCGGGGTTACGGAGTGCTCCATGCTGCTTGGTCCTGCATTGCGGCTAAGGCGGAAAACGGGTCCTCGCCCAAACGGGCATAGTCGTCCAGTGCCAATTCGCGGGCGGGCGGCGCTGCGCGGGCGGCGGCAAGGCTGACCAGACGGTACAAGCCGCCCGGCAAAGTCTCGACCAGACCATCGACCCCGGACGTGCGCAGTTTGGCGCGCAGCCGACTGAGGTGAACCGCGAGGCTGTTGGTCTCGGGCCGGAACGAGAGCCGCCACACATCGTAAAGCAGCTCTGTCGTCCCGATTGCCTCGCCCGGCGCTTCAGCGAGCCGCCAGAGCAGCGCGAACTCGCGCGGATGCAGCCCGACCGCGCGCCCGGCGACGAAGGCATCGCGCGCCAGCAGATCGAGCCTGACCGCGCCGTGGCTGCGATAACGCGGCAGCGACTCGGCATATTGCGCCAGCCGCAGCACCCGCGATTCAAGCTCGTCGAGCGAGGGCCCCAGCCCCACCGCATCGCCGAACCCCAGCCGCAGCATCCGCGCGCGATCGTTCGATTCGCGCACGTCGATCATCATCATCCATTTGCGCTGCGCCAGGTTGGCCCCGGTCAGAGTGAGCCACTGCGGCATCGGCAGGTCGTGCGGGCGACCGAGCAAGGCATGGGCCTCACCCCGCCCCGAAGACTGGGCATCGGCCAATAGCTGCCAGCCCAGGCGGCGCAGGTCATACGACGTCGGGATGGGACCGATCGAGAACCAGCGAAACAGCCGCAAGGTGACCTCTCAGGCGCGTGGCCAAGCCGTGTGAACAGGGCGCGCGGCCGTTGCCTGACCTTACCCCTTGGCCGTCATGGCTGCACAATTCCGGCGCGGCGCGCAAGAGCAAGTGCTGGGAGAAATATCCGCAGCTCAAGCCGCCGAACTGTTGATCCCCATCGACTGCAAATAGCGGCGCACGTTGCGTGCTGCCTGGCGCAATCTTTGTTCGTTTTCGACCAGCGCGATCCGCACATAGCCCTCGCCTTCTTCGCCGTAGCCCACTCCCGGGGCCACCGCGACTTCGGCATGGGTCAGGAGCTGCTTGGAAAATTCAAGGCTGCCCATATGTTTGAGCGCGGGCGGCAGCGGGGCCCAGGCGAACATCGAGGCCTTGGGGCTCGGGATATCCCAACCGGCGCGGCCAAAGCTTTCGACCAGAACGTCGCGGCGTTTTTGGTAAAGCACGCGGTTGGCCTCGACGATGTCTTGCGGCCCATTGAGCGCGGCGCAAGCGGCGGCCTGGATCGGGGTGAAAGCGCCGTAATCGAGGTAACTCTTGACCCGGGTCAAGGCCGCGATCAGCCGCTGGTTACCGACCGCGAACCCAACCCGCCAACCGGCCATCGAATAGGTCTTGGAGAGCGAGGTGAACTCGATCGCGACATCCTTGGCGCCGGGCACCTGCAGGATCGATACGGTCGGGTTGCCGTCATAGTAAAGCTCGGAATAGGCGAGGTCCGAGATGATCCAGACCTTGTTGTCCTTGGCCCAGGCGACCAGCCGCTCGTAGAACGCGAGATCGACCGTTTCGGCGGTCGGGTTGCTGGGATAGTTGACGATCAGGATCGAGGGGGCCGGCACGGTGAAGGCCATCGCCCTCTCGATCGCGCGGAAATAGTTATCGTCGGGCGTCGTGGGAACAGAGCGGATCGTCGCCCCGGCGATGATGAACCCGAAGGTGTGGATCGGGTAGCTCGGGTTGGGTGCGAGCACCACATCGCCCGGCGCGGTGATCGCGGTGGCAAGGCTGGCGAGGCCTTCCTTGCTGCCCATGGTCATCACCACCTCGGTCTCGGGATCGACCTCGACCCCGAAGCGGCGGCCATAGTAATTGGCTTGGGCCTTGCGCAACCCGGGAATACCCTTGGAGGCGGAATAGCCGTGCGCGTCGGGCTTTTGCGCCACTTCGCACAGCTTTTCGATCACGTGCGGCGGCGGGGGCAGGTCGGGGTTGCCCATGCCGAGGTCGATAATGTCGCGCCCCGCCGCGCGCGCCGCTGCCCGCATGCCGTTGACTTCGGCGATGACATAGGGCGGCAGTCGCTTGATGCGGTAGAATTCCTCGGACATTGGACCTTTCCATTGCTTGCGCGAAAATGCCGCGCTGCGCACCTTATCGGTGATCGAACGGGCTAGCGCCAGTGCCTCTTAGAAAAATCGCGGTTGCGGCCAATGGCAGCGTCCAGGCAATCCACGCATCGGCGGCGTAGAAAATCTCGTAATGGCGCAGGTCACCAAAGATCGCCCACAGCGCGAGGTAGACCCGGAAGAAGATCGCGCCGGTAGTAGTGGCTGCCATCAGCAGCATCGCGGCGCGGTGGGCTTGAAGCCGCCGCAACCTGATATTGCGCAGCCCTACGCCGAGCAGCACCAGCCACACCGCGCCTTGCGCTGCGAAGCCCCAAGCCGAAACCGGGGTGACCGGTGCGACCAGCGCGACCGGGAATGCGGTCAGCCCCGCCGTCAGCACGACTAATGCGGTCAACCGGCCGAGCGGACGGTGCCAGCGCGGCCGCTTGCGCACCAGCAGCGTCGCCGGGATCAGCAGCAAGACCAGCCCGCCCGCAATCATGTGCAGTGGGAACAGCCACGGCAGCAGTTCGACCTTGACCGCCAGCGCCTCAGGGAAATCGTCGACTTGCCACGGCGAGCGCAACGCTTTCAGCGCAGTCTGGATTACAAACAGCGCCAATGCTGCTAGGACGATCCAGCGCACAGCCCGTCGCGCCGGGCCTAAAGCCATAACCGAACCTGAGGGGGAGAGTGACATGAAGGCCTTATTCCATTCCATCGCAGCGCTGTCGATTGGCCTGTTCGCCACAGTCCCGGCCATGGCTGCCGGGCCAAGCCCCTATTACGGACGCTGGACGGTCAACGAGGACAAGCCGGTGTGGACCGCCAAAGGGCGGATGTACCGCACCATCGACATTGCGCCCTGCGGCCGGGATTTCTGCGGGGTCAGCGTGGGCGACAAGGGCAGTTGCGGCCCGATGCTGTTCCGCTTCCTCGCCAAGCATGCGGGGGGCAACGACGCGCTGCACGGCCACGCCAAGTGGGGCACCCAGACCAAGAACGTGCAAATCGAAACATGGGAAACTCCGGCTGAATCCTGGCCCGGCGGACGCGAGATCGACCTCTATGTCGGCGATGGCCACGATTTCGGCGACCGGTCGGAAAACATGCCCAAATTCCACGGCGAGTATAAGCGCATTGGCAATGCGCGTTGCACCGCGCGGTGATTTGCGCCACGGCGTGACTTCGGGAGAGGACCCAATTGCCAACCGCCGGGAGCATGCCTCCCGCGCACAGGAGCCTGCCCGATGAGTGACCGGTCCAGCCAGGACACTGCCCCAGCCGACATTTTCGCCGCGATGATCGAGGCTCCGCAGAAGCTGTTCACCCAGTTCATGCCGGGTGGCGAGGCGGCGGCTGGCGCTCCGGCAGCGGGCGATCTCGCGCAATGGACCAGCGCAGCGCAGCGGATGCAGACGATGTGGCTCGACTTCCAGCGCCAGCAAGCAGCGTCGGCCAGCGCGCAATGGCCCGCCCTGCTGACCCAGCCGGGCGGCTTTGCGACGATCATGCAAGGCTGGATGAAGGCGCTGCCGCTCGCGCAGCCCGAGGTCCAGAAGAAGCTGTGGGATGACAGTCTGGCGCTGTGGGAAGGCGTGCTCGGGCAATACGGGATCGGCCCCAAGGCCGGTGCTGTGGGCGGCGAAGCTCCGGCGCTGCCACGCGCCGACCGCCGCTTCAAGGATCCCAAATGGCGCGCGCAGCCGTTTTATGCGCTGGTCCACCAGACTTACCTGATGCTCGCCGAACAGATCATGGCGATGGCCGATGCCGCCCCCGTGACCGACGAGGCGCGCGCCGAGCAATTGCGCTTTGCCGCGCGCACATTGGTGGAGATGCTCAGCCCGGCCAATTTCCCGCTGACCAACCCGCTGGTGATGGAAAAGGCGGTCGCGACCAAGGGCGAGAGTCTGGTCAAGGGCATGCAGCACCTGCTCGGCGATCTGCAGCGCGGACAGCTCACCCATGTCGATCCGCAGGCCTTCAGGGTGGGCGAGAATATCGCCACCGCTCCGGGCAAAGTCGTGCACGAAACCCCGCTGTACCAGCTGATCCAGTACACCCCGACCACCGATCAGGTTCTTGAAGTGCCGCTGGTGATCTTCCCGCCGTGGATCAACCGCTTCTACATCCTCGACCTGAGCCCACAGAAAAGCTTCATCCGCTGGGCGGTCGATCAAGGCCTCAGCGTGTTCGTGGTCTCGTGGAAATCGGCCGATGCGAGCATGGCCGAGACGATGTGGGACGATTACATCCGCGCCGAAATCGACGCCGTCGAAACGATCCGCGCGCGGCTCGGGGTCACGTCGGTGCACACGATCGGCTATTGCGTCGCGGGCACCACGCTCGCCGCAGCGCTGGCGATCCTCGCCCGGCGCGGCGAGGCGGCCAAGGTCAAAAGCGCGACCTTCTTTACTGCGCAGGTCGATTTCGAACTGGGCGGCGAACTCAGGGTGTTCATCGACGACCAGCAGCTGGCGGCGGTGGAAAAGCTGTCGGGAGAAACCGGCTACCTCGACGGGCGGGTGATGGCAGCAACCTTCAACCTGCTGCGCGGGACCGATCTGATCTGGAACTACGTGGTCAACAATTACCTGCTGGGTGACGATTACCCGGCGTTCGATCTGCTCCACTGGAACGGCGACGTTACCAACCTGCCCGCCAAGTGGCACATGTCGTACCTGAAAGACCTTTACCGCGACAACAAGCTGGTCGTGCCCGATGCGCTTGAAGCCGATGGCACCCCGATCGACCTGACCCGGATCGAGACCCCGGCCTTCATCCAGGCCGGGCGCGAGGATCATATTGCGCCGGCTGAAAGCGTGTGGCGGATGATGCATCACTTGCGCGGGCCGAAGACTTTCGTGCTGGCCGGATCGGGCCATATTGCCGGGGTGGTCAACCCGCCGGCGGCGAAGAAGTACCAGTATTGGACCAATCCGGACCCGGTCGACACATTCGCCGACTTTGTCTCCGGATCGTCAGAAACTCCGGGTAGTTGGTGGCCTTACTGGATCGAGTGGATCAACCGTCAAGACGACGCCAAGGTGCCAGCGGCGGGCAAGCGCGTACCCGGCAGCAAGGGCGACAAAGTTATCGAGGATGCCCCGGGTCGCTACGTTAAATCACGGTAAACATTTCAGGTAGCGTCATAATTCCGGTTTATGCTGCACTGCACAAAAACCACTTGACTTCGCAACTGCAATACCTATTTTGTGCAGTGCAACATGGACTGTGCCGATGGTCGGCGCGGGCCCATTGCGAAGGATTATGACGATGGCCATTACCCCCGTTACCGGGACCGAAGCCAAGATCGATGTCGCGAAAGCCGAAGCCGCTGCCGAAAAGGCCTATGCCCAAGCAGCTGCCAGTTCTGCCGCCGACGTCGCTCCCAAGGCTGAGCCCAAGATTGCCGCTCCGGCCGCCGCACCGGTCGCAAAGGTTTCTGCTCCTGCTGCAAAGGTTGCTGCCCCGAAAAAGGCTGCTGCCAAGAAAGTCGCCGTGAAAAAGGTTGTCGCCAAAAAGGCCGCGACCAAGCTCACTCCCAAGAAAATCGTCAAGCCAGCCGCCGTCAAGGCACCTGCCAAGGTTACCCCGTTCATCAAGCTCAAGGAGAGCATCATGACCAAGACCAAGACCTCCACCGAAGACTATACCGCCAAGATCAAGGACGTTGTTGCCACCGCGCAGGACCGCGCCAAGGCAGCGTTCGAGAAGACCTCGGCCTATGCCACCGAATATGGCGAATTCACCAAGGGCAACCTTGAAGCCGTCGTCGAATCGGGCAAGATCCTCGCCGCTGGTCTGCAGGACATGGGCAAGGCCTATGTCGCCGAAGGCAAGAGCGCGGTAGAAACCGTGACCGCCGACGTCAAGGAAATCGCCGCGATCAAATCGCCGGCCGATTTCTTCAAGCTGCAGGGCGAGATGATGCGCCGCAACTTCGACGCCGCTGTTGCGACCACTTCGAAGAATTCGGAAGCCATGGTCAAGCTGATGGGTGATGCGTTCGCGCCGATCTCGACCCGCGTCAGCCTGGCTGTCGAAAAGGTCAAGCAGGCCGCCTAAGGCGCGCCGCTTCTCGCGAACCCGGCACTCCCCCTCCCCCGCCGGGCCGCGAACCTGATCAGGGCCGGACAGCTTCAGGCTGTCCGGCCCTGATCATTTTTGCTAAGCTATCTGGCGCAAAGAACGCGATTGAGCCTTGTTCTTTGCCCCCGGGATACGATATTTTGCTGCCATGCTGACTGTGAACACCCTGCCTTTGACCAAACCCCGCGCCGCTGACGATGAGCGCAAGGGCGGTGACGTCGATGGGCAAGACCAGGTCGGCGTCGCCACCAAGACCCGGACCAAGCCCAAGAAACCGAGCCAGTTCAAGGTGCTGCTGCTCAACGACGACTACACCCCGATGGAATTCGTGGTGATGGTCCTCAAGCGCTTTTTCCAGATGGACCTCGAAGCGGCAACCCGGGTGATGCTCCACGTCCACCAGAAAGGCGTCGGCGTCTGCGGTGTGTTCACCTACGAAGTGGCCGAAACCAAGGTCAATCAGGTGATGGATTTCGCCCGCCAGAACAGCCACCCACTGCAATGCACGCTGGAGAAGGCCTGAAAATCGCTCGCTGTCAGCAAGCTGAGTTCGACGACCCACTTCACCAAATTTAAAGCGATCAGAGGCTATAGCCGCCGAACAAGCAACGAGGGTGCCATGGCTCGGTTTTGGTTCAGGTCTCTGGCATTTACGGCTCTCGTAACGTTCGTATTCGCCGGACTTACGACGTTGCGGGTGGGTGATGGCGTCAGCGCCAAAGCCCGAGGCGCAGCGGCCATTGGCAACATGCTCCACAGCAGTTTCGTCGAGCCTTTTGGCTTACCCCTGACATTGGTGGGTGTTGCCATACTCACGCTGGCGTTCTGCGGGTTCTTTGCGCTCGGGCGGACCGAGCCGCAGACTTCGGAGCCAACCGGCTTCGAAGCGGCCATGGCAGGGAAGTTCGTGTTTCCGGCTGGTCCCGATCCGATCGGGTCGATGGCAGCGAAGAACGATTTTGACAGGCAAAGCCGTGCGAGCGCTTCCTCATTTGGTCGCAAACAGGTCGACGGCACCGCCGTAGCCGTCGCTCCTTTGGCCAAACCCGCGAGACTTAGCGATCCTGCGCAGATCGTCTTGCACGTTCTCAAGGAAAACGGGCTCGACTGGTACATGGCGCATCATGGATACGAGGGAAACTGGCGACATGCGCATGCTGGATTGCTGGCGCTCGGCTATCACAGGCAAGCGGAAATTCTCGGTCAGGCTGGCGAATGCTACGATCGCTTCATCAGCGATGTATTCACCCCTGCTGACGGCGAACCGTCGCAAGAAGACGACCGAGTGTATATGGACCAGATGCACAAGCTGGATCGCGAGTGGCGTCCAGCAAATCCTTTGACTTCACATTCGTGACCGGCCCGCGCAATTAAACCACGCTCGTCCCGAACAGGCTGCCGATTGCGTATGTCGCGGCCATTGCGATTGCGCCCCAGAAGGTCACACGCATGGTCCCGCGCGCAATCGGTGCCCCGCCCGCCTTCGCTCCCACTGCGCCGAGCAGCATCAGAAACAGCAGCGAGCCGATCGACGCACCGAGCGGGATCGAGCGTAGCGGCAGCAACACCGCAGCGAGCAGTGGCAAGGCCGCACCGACCGAGAATGTCGCCGCCGAGGCCATCGCCGCTTGCAGAGGACGAGCGCGGTGCATTTCGGCCAGGCCCAATTCGTCGCGGGCGTGCGCGCCCAGCGCGTCGTGCGCGGTCAGCGCGACCGCAACTTGCTTGGCCAGACCATCGTCCAGCCCGCGCTTGCGATAGATCTCGGTCAGTTCCTCGAGCTCGAACTCAGGCTGGGCGGCGTGCTCGCCGCGTTCGCGCGCCATGTCGGCCGCTTCGGTGTCGGCCTGGCTCGAGACCGAGACATATTCGCCCGCCGCCATCGACAGCGCGCCTGCGACCAGCCCGGCAATCCCCGCGATCAGGACCTGGGGTTTGTCGCTCGCCGCAGCGGCGACCCCGACGATCAGGCTGGCGGTTGAAACGATCCCGTCATTGGCGCCGAGCACCGCAGCGCGCAGCCAGCCGATCCGGTCGACCGCGTGCTGCTCGGCGGGCTTGGCTGCGCTATCGGACAAGGCGAAACTCCTCAATCGGGAACAGCGTCCAGACTAGGCCGCTTACGGCCTGCGCGCCACACCTTCCAACCCGCGCCGTTTCCGCTTTCGCCGCAGCCCCCGCGCGGTTATGGCAAGCTCCAGCCGCCCGTCAGCCCCCGCCTCAGCAAGGCCCCGCTTGAAATTCATCCCCGCCATCGATCGATACATTTTCCGGCTGGTGCTGATGCCCATGCTGGCGGTGTTCCTGATTGCCGCGTCCCTGATGATGCTCGACAAAATGCTCAAACTGTTCGAATTTGTCGGCAATGAGGGCGGCCCGATCACGGTCGTGTTCAAGATGCTGGCGAACCTGCTGCCCGAATATGCCGGGCTGGCGATCCCTTTGGGATTGATGCTGGGGATCCTGTTCGCCTTCCGCAAGCTCGCGACCTCGAGCGAGCTCGACGTGATGCGCGCGGTCGGACTGAGCTATACCCGGCTGCTCAGGGTTCCTTTCGCCATGACGATCGTACTCGCTGCGCTCAATCTGGCAATTGTCGGCTACCTGCAGCCGCTCGCGCGATATTACTATGAACAACTTGATTTCGAACTGCGCTCGGGCGCGCTCGGCGCCTCGATCAAGGTCGGTGAGTTCACCACGCTGCAGGACAAGGTCGCGCTGCGGATCGACCGCAGCGACGACAACGGCCACAAGCTGACCGGGATTTTCGCGCGGTTTTCCTCGCCCAAGGGACAGGTCGCGACGATTTCGGCGCGCGAGGGCACGTTCCTCGCGCTCAAGGACAGCCCTGACACGATCATTCTGCGGCTGACCCAAGGCCAGATCATCCAGGACGAACCGGGGATGCCGCCCCGAGTGCTCAGCTTCTCGCGCCACGATTTGCCGATCGACCTGCCGGCGATCGAACGCTTCCGCCAACGCGGCGGCAAACAGCGCGAATACATCCTCCCCGAACTGCTGCGAATCGGGTGGAGCGATGCCTCGACCAAGCAGCTCAAGAACGAGACCCGCGCCAGCCTGAGCTTCCGGCTGGTCGAGGTGGTGATGATGCTGTTGCTGCCGCTGCTCGCGGTGGCGCTGGCGGTGCCGCCCAAGCGCTCGACCTCTTCGCTCGGCGTGTTCCTCTCGATCCTGATGGTGGTCGCCTATCACAAGATCAACGAATACGGCCAGGCCGCCGCAGCGCAGGGGCGCTTCCCGCCCGAGCTGGTGCTATGGCTGCCGTTCGCGCTGTTTTCGGCGCTGATCGTGTGGATGTACTGGCGCATTGCCTATGTCCCCGGCGGGCAGCCAATCGGCGCGCTCGAGAAAGTCTCGGCCAATCTTGGCAAGCGCATCCGCAAGCTGTGGAATCGCGGCAGCAGCAACCAGTCGGCCGAGGCGACCTGATGCTGGCGAGCCTGTTCCCCTCGCGTACGCTGACGCTCTACCTCGCGCGGCTGTTCGTTGTGCGCATCCTCGGCGTGCTGGTGATGCTGGTGCTGGTGCTGCAATCGCTCCAGCTCCTGTCCGAAAGCGGCGACATCCTTGCGGTCCCCGGCAACGGCCAGGCCGAGCTGTGGCGCTATGTGTCGCTCAACGCGCCGCAGTTGATGGCACGGTTCCTGCCGTACTCGGTGCTGCTGGCGACGCTGTTCACCTTTGCCCCGCTCAACGCCAACAGCGAGGTGATCGCGATGCGCGCCGGCGGGCTCTCGGCGCACCAGATCCTCGCCCCGATGCTGCTCACCGCCGCCATCGTTTCGCTGGTCAGCTTTGCCTTCAACGAGACCGTGGTGGCCCCCGCTACCGGCACACTCAAGCAATGGACCGCGCTCAAATACCAGCCGGTCCCGCCGGACACGGGCGTACGCAGCAACGTCTATGTCCCCGACGGGAACAACGTGCTCGCCGCAGCGACGGTTACCGGTGGCGGGCCGAATATCGTGCTGACCGGGGTGACCTGGTACCGCCGCGACGGCGCAGGCATGGTCACCGAACAATTCCGCAGCCCGCGAGCGACCTATGCCGCGCCAGGCTGGCGGCTCGAAAGCCCGGTCCATTTCGACGTCGCCACCACCACGCAGGTGCCGGTGCCGAGCCAGGTGATCGCCCCCGGAGTGACCCCGGCGCAGATGGCGCTGACCAAAATCGATCCCGACGGGCAGAACATCTTCCAGCTGGCGCGCTCGATCAAGGCGGCGAAGGCTTCGGGCCGCCGCACCACCGAGCTTGAGGCGAAATGGTGGCACAAGCTCGCCGGACCGCTCTCGGCACTGCTGATGCCGCTGCTCGGCTCGGTCGCGGCCTTCGGGCTCGCGCGCTCGGGCACCCTGCTGATCCGCGCAGTCGCCGGGATGGCGCTGGGGTTCACCTATTTCGTGGTCGACAATGCGGCCTTGGCGATGGGCAATTTCGGCGGCTACCCGCCGTTGGTTGCCGCCTGGGCACCGTTCCTGCTGTTCCTGCTGGTCGGCGAGACCGTGCTGGTGCGGACCGAGGAGTAAACGACCTAGCGCCCGCGCACCATCGTGCTGCGCGCAATCCGCGCGACCAGCGGGAACAGTCCGGGGTAATTCGCCCGCGCGTAAGTCGATCCATTGCCCAGCTTGCCCACCAGCCGCCGATGCGCTTCGGCGAGCGAATGGTATGGCATCGATGGCAGCAAGTGGTGCAGCGCGTGATAGCGCAGGCCCACCGGGGCCCACAGCTCGGCCCAGAGCCCCGGCGGCGGCACGTTGACCGAATCGAGGTACTGCGCGGTGACCGTCATCGCTTCGCCGTCGTTTTGCCACAGGTGTGCCACTAGCGTGCGGATCTGGTTGAACACCGCGGTCGCCGACACCACCACGAGCGCGATCAGCAGCGGACGCCAGCCGAACACTTGCGTGCTGGCGAGCAGCGCCCAAGACCAGACCATTGTCCCCGCCTCCTGCCAGTGCACCATCCGGGCGAAATCGCCCTCGGGTGGACGGCGGCGAAAATCGGGATTGATCGAGAGCGATGAGGCGCGTTCCCACACCAGCTTGCGCAGTGGCGGAATTAACGCGCCGAGCGGCACCAGCAGCGCACCGCGGATCAGCAGGCCGATCGGCAGCAGCGCCGCAATCAGGATGAACGCGGGCAACGACCACGGCTTCATCAGCGCGAGCGGCAGGTATTCGGGGTCTTCGGCGGTACCATAACGCGTGCGCGCGTGGTGCAGCGTGTGCACGTTTTCGTACATGAAGCTGGGGGTCAGCATCGGCACGCCGACAGCCATGTTCCACACGGTGCGAAAGCCAGGCAGCGCGGTGCGGTGGATATGGGTCAGCTCGTGGATGAACAGCAGCGCGCGGTACAGCGCGAGCACCGCCAGCGCCGCGCAACCCAGCGCCACCACCCAGCTCTCCGCAAGGATCGCCCCGGCCAGCGCGGCATAGCCCACCACCGCCGAGAGCAGCATGTCGGGCCAGTAGATCGCTGCCCGCGCGGTAGAAATGTCGCGGGTCAGCTCAACCGCTGCGCGCAGCATCTCCATATCGTCGGGCACGGCCGTCGCCGCCGCCGCTGGCTTGATCTTTTCCTGTACGCTCATCGTTCGATTCCAATTGCCCCGGCTTGACAAGCTGCGGGGACCATATGCACTGCCCCCTGCAAGCAAACAAAGGCAGCATCGTGGCAAAAACAGAGTTAATGGTGACGAGGGTCGGCAACAAGGCCGACTTGAGCGCTTTTATCGATCTGGCCTATCGGCTCAACCGGTCAGACCCCAACTGGGTTCCGCCGCTGCGCAGCGAAGTGACCGAACTGCTGAGCCCGGGCAAAAACCCGTTTCATGAACATGCGACCATGCAGCTGTTCCTCGCGCGGCGTGGGGACACGGTGGTCGGGCGCATTTCCGCGCACATCGATCACCTCGCGCTGGCCCAGCCGCCCGAACAGGGCATGGGTCCCGGAACCGGCAACTGGGGCTTGCTCGAGGCCGAGGATGAAGCAGCGGCGCGGGCGCTGATCGCGGCGGCGGAGGACTGGCTGCGCGGCCAGGGCATGACCCGGGTGCTCGCGCCGATCAGCCTGTCGGTGTGGGAAGAGCCGGGGCTGCTGACCAAGGGCCACGATCATCCCGCAACGGTGATGATGGGGCATGATAACCCCGCCTACCAGGCGTGGATTGAGGGCGACGGGTACGTGCTGGCCAAGAAGCTGTCGACGTACGAGGTCGATATGCGCATCCCCTTCCCGCCGCTGATCCAGCGAATTATTCAGTCGGGCGAGCGCAACGAGCGGATCCGCATTCGCCAGGTCGAGGTCAAACACTTTGCCCGCGAAGCCAAGATCATCTGCGATATCCTCAACGATGCCTGGTCGCAAAACTGGGGCTTCGTGCCGTTCACCGAGACCGAGATCGCCCACACCGGAAAGAAGCTCAAACCGCTGGTGCGCGAAGACCTGATCATGATCGCCGAGTATGATGGCCGCCCGGTGGCCTTCATGATGACCCTGCCCGATCTCAACGAAGTGATCCTGAAGGTGCGCGGCAAGCTGCTGCCGTTTGGGTGGGCCCGGCTGTTGTGGTGGCTGCGCCGCCCACGCGGTCGCACGATCCGGGTACCGTTGATGGGGGTGCTGAAAGAACACCAGTCATCGCGGCTGGCCAGCCAGTTGGCCTTCATGATGATCGAAACGATCCGCAAAAACGCGGTCGAACACTATGGCTTCACCCGCGGCGAGATCGGCTGGATCCTCGAGGACAACCAAGGGATGATCGCGATTGCCGATGCAATCGAAAGCTACAAAAACCGCGAATATTCGATCTATGAGAAGGCTCTTTAATCCTCCCTCACCGGGGGAGGGGGACCATCCGCAGGATGGTGGAGGGGTACAGGCCGAGTTTCCTGAATTCTCGTTGCGCGCGCCTCGCAAACCTCGACAATACGCGCTACCACTGCATGGATATCATTGAGCACGGTTTTGGCTGGCACACGCAGCGTTGCGATGTGTTGGGAGCGCAGGAATTGTGCCCGGACTTCATCTTTTCGGGCCCCTTCGATTGAGTCATGCGCTATTCCAACGACTTCGAGCGCCAGCCGCAGCGATGAGCAAAAGAAATCAAGAACATAGATACCTGCTGGATGTTGTCTGCGAAACTTCCGTCCAGCCGGGCGTTTACGGAGTTCAGCCCACAACAGCACTTGCGGCAGGGACATCTCTCCGCGCAACTTGCGAGCACGCTTGAGCGTTTCGAGGGGGCCGTTCACCACCGCCTGTACCCCTCCACCAGCTACGCTGGTTCCCCTCCCCCAAGGGGGGAGGATGCCTTGTCCACCGCTGTTGTCACCGCGACATCCATCGTCACGTTGCCCAGCGTGCG
>JARXKR010000012.1:0-8722 GCA_030271565.1 Pseudomonadota bacterium | reverse complement strand
CCTTGTCCACCGCTGTTGTCACCGCGACATCCATCGTCACGTTGCCCAGCGTGCGCATCAGATCGGGCAATATTTCGACCGCGACCAGCAGCCCGAGCGGAGCGACCGGCACGCCCATCGCCATCGCGATCGGCCCGACCGAGACGACGAAGCTGATCGTGCCGGGCAATGAGACCGAGCTCAGGGAAACGAGGAAAGCCACCACGATCCCCGCCGCCAGCGCAACCGGGGTGAGCGTCGTGCCGGTCAGGTGCGCGGCGTAGATCGCCACCGCGAGGTTCATCGCCGGGCTGGTCGCGCGGAAAATCGCTACCGCCAGCGGCAGGACGAAATCGGCGGTGGCTTCGCGCACGCCCAGCTTGCGGGTGGCAACCAGCATCGCGGGGAGGCAGGCAAGCGAAGACTGGGTCGAGATCGCCACGGCGTGAACCGGCAGCATCGCCCGGGCGAAGGCGGCGAGCTTCTGCCCGCCGAGCGTCAACGCCACGCCGTAACCCGCAACCAACACGACCAGCCCGGCTGCGCTGACGATCAGGATGTAATGCGCCAGCGCCCCCACCGCATCGCCGCCCATTTTGGCACCCAGCGACATCGCGAGGCCGAGCACGCCAACGGGCGCGAGCATCAGCACCCAGCCGACGATCACCATCATCGCCCCGGCCAGCCCTTCGAACACTTGGCCCAGGGCGCGGCGCGGAGCCTCGGTGAGCTTGGTTGCGGCGAGCGCGAACAGCGAGACGAACAGCACCATCGGCAACATCGCCCCTGCAGCGGCGGCGGCGAAGATGTTCTCTGGCATCATCGCGGAAAGGATTTCGGCCACACCAGGGACTTTGCCCGCATCGGCCGCGCCGCCGCTCAGCGCCGCCGCCGCGCTGGCGGGAATCGGGAAGGCACCGAGCAGTCCCATGGTGAGCAGCGCCGACATGGTCCCGCTGGCCAGCAGGATCACGCAGAACAGCGTCACCGCACGCCGCGCCATCGCGCCGCCGCCTGCCGCCGCCAATGTCTGCGAGATGCCGGTGTACACCAGCCCGATTACGAGGGGCAGGATGGTCAACTGCAGCGCTCGCAGCCACAGCGTTCCGGCGGGCCCGGCCACGGCCAATACCGGTGCCTCCGCAGCGGTCCCGCGCAGCAGCGTGCCGAGCACGAACCCCAGCACCAGCGCGGCGAAAGTTAGCGCGGCCGGAACCTTGATTTCGGGGAACCCCGCCGACGATTGCTGCTCTGCCATTGAATTCCCCGGATTGATTGCCGGGTGACAATAACGCACGGCTGCGGCATGGCAATTTGCGAATGCGCGGCAAGCCGCAGTTGAGGGTTCAAGGCTCTATGGGACGGCAATATTTCGGCACCGACGGGATCCGCGGCCTGACCAATGCAGGCGTCATGACCGCGGCGATTGCGATGAAAGTGGGCCAAGCCGCGGGCACCCATTTCCTTCGCGGCAGGCACCGCCACCGGGTGGTGATCGGCAAGGATACGCGGCTTTCGGGCTATATGCTCGAAAACGCGCTGGTTGCCGGGTTCACCTCTGTGGGGATGGACGTGGTGCTGCTTGGCCCGCTGCCAACCCCGGCGATTGCGCTGCTCACCCGCGAACTGCGGGCCGACGTCGGCGTGATGATTTCGGCCAGCCACAACCCCTATCAGGACAACGGGATCAAACTGTTCGGCCCCGACGGGTTCAAGCTGTCCGATGCCGACGAACTGGCGATCGAGGGCATGCTGAGCCAGGACCTGCCGCTCGCCCCCGCCGCCGAAATCGGCCGGGCGCGGCGGATCGACGACGCGCGGGGGCGCTATATCCACGCGGTCAAGGCCTCGCTGCCCGACGATGTCCGGCTCGACGGGCTCAAGATCGTGGTCGATTGCGCCAACGGGGCGGCCTATCAGGTCGCCCCCTCGGCGGTGTGGGAACTGGGCGCCGAAGTGATTACGGTCGGGGTCAATCCCAACGGCACCAACATCAACGATCACTGCGGCTCGACCAGCCTTGGTCTGGTCAGCGAGACCGTGGTGGCGAGCGGCGCGCATATCGGGATCGCGCTCGACGGCGATGCCGACCGGCTGATCGTGGTCGATGAGCGCGGCCAGACGGTCGATGGCGACCAGTTGATGGCCTTGATCGGGACGCAGCTGGCCGACCAGGGCAAGCTGCGCGGCGGCGGCGTGGTGGCGACGGTGATGTCCAATCTCGGGCTCGAGCGCTTCCTGCAGGGGCGCGGGCTGAGCCTTGAGCGGACCAAGGTCGGCGACCGCCACGTGCTCGAAAAGATGAAATCGGGCGGGTTCAATCTGGGCGGCGAGCAATCGGGTCACATGATCCTGCTCGACCACGC
The DNA here is from genome assembly GCA_030271565.1 of Pseudomonadota bacterium. Lineage (GTDB taxonomy): Bacteria > Pseudomonadota > Alphaproteobacteria > Sphingomonadales > Sphingomonadaceae > Novosphingobium. Next base: position 6,377 of record JARXKR010000012.1, on the reverse strand, counting down.
GACCACCGGCGACGGCACAATCGCCGCGCTGCAGGTGCTCGCTGCGCTGGTCAAATCGGGCAAGGCCGCGAGCGAACTGCTCCACCTGTTCGATCGGGTGCCGCAATTGCTGCGTAACGTGCGATTTGCGGGCGGCAAACCGCTCGACGACGCGCGGGTCCAGGCAGTTATCGCCGAGGCCGAGGCCCAGCTTGCGGGCAAAGGCCGACTGGTAATCCGCCCATCGGGAACCGAGCCGGTGATCCGGGTGATGGCCGAAGGCGACGATGCGGGCGAGGTCGAGGCGGTAGTGGCCGCGATTTGCGCAGCGGTTCAGGATGCCGCTTCCTAACCCAATTCCGTCTGTCCTGAGCTTGTCGAAGGATTGTCCTTCTTGGAACTAGGTGCAGCGCTTCAAGTAAAGTACAGCCCTTCGACAAGCTCAGGGTAAGCGGAGTTTTTTGATGCTTGAAATGAGCCCCGATTGCGAACGCTGCGGCACCGATCTGCCCGCCGAGGCTCCCGGCGCGTTCATCTGCAGCTTCGAATGCACCTTCTGCGCGACCTGCGCCGACCAGCTCGACGAACGCTGCCCCAACTGCGGCGGTGAGCTGATGGATCGGCCCACGCGAGCGGCGGCGCTGCTGGCGAAGCACCCGGCCTCTACAGTGCGGAAGTTCAAGGGGTGATTGGGTGAGTCCTGCGCGCGTGCTTCGACAGGCTCAGCATGAGCGGACCTTGGGATTCTGGCTCGAAAAGAGTCCGCTCAGCCTGAGCCTGTCGAAGGCCACGCGCCGCCCAAGCCCAACTTGCTGATGCCCCCACCCCGCATCCTCTCCATCGCCGGATCCGACAGCTCGGGCGGCGCCGGGATCCAGGCCGACATCAAGACCATCACCGTGCTCGGCGGCTATGCGATGAGCGCGATCACCGCGATCACTGCGCAGAACACGCTGGGGGTCAGCGCGGCCCAAATGCTGTCACCCGAGCTGGTAGCGGCGCAAATCGATGCTTGCGTCGGCGATATCGGGGTGGACGCGATCAAGATCGGCATGCTCGGTTCTCCCGCGATTGCAGCCGTCGTGGCCGAGCGGATTGCCACGCTGGCGGTGCCGGTGGTGTTCGATCCGGTGATGGTCGCGAGCAGCGGTGCGGCTCTGGCCGATGCCGAAACCATCGCGGCGTTCGAACGGCTGATGCAGCTCGCCACGCTGACCACGCCCAATGTGGCCGAACTGGCTGCGCTGGGCGGGCATGAGGGCATGATCGCGCGCGGCGTGACTTACCTTGCCAAGGGCGGCGACGGGACAAGCGAGCGCATCGAAGACGTGCTGGTCATCCCCGGTGAGGAACCGCTCGTCATGGCCGGGACCCGCATCCACACCCGCCACACCCACGGCACCGGCTGCACGCTATCGAGCGCGATCGCGACATACCTCGCCAAGGGTGTGCCGCTCCCCGAAGCCGTCGACCGGGCGCGGCTGTTCGTCCGCTCGGCCTTGCGCGCCGCACCGGGGTTTGGGGCGGGGAACGGGCCTTTGGGTCACGCCGAGGCGCGCGGTTAAGTCAGCTCGTAAAACTCTTCGATCTTGGCCCAGGCTTCCCCGGCGCTTTCGACCCAGGTGATCAAATCGAGGTCCGCGTGGTTGATCACGCCTTCCTCGGCCATCGCCTCGAAATTGAGCACCCGGGTCCAGAATTCCTTGCCGAACAGCAGGATCGGAATCGGCTTCATCTTGCCAGTCTGGATGAGAGTCAGCAGTTCCATGAATTCATCGAGCGTGCCGAACCCGCCGGGGAACACCGCGACCGCCTTGGCGCGCAGCAGGAAGTGCATCTTGCGCAGCGCGAAGTAGTGGAACTGGAACGCGAGGTGCGGGGTGACGTACTGGTTTGGCGCCTGCTCGTGCGGGAGTACGATGTTGAGCCCGATCGTCTCTGCCCCGGCATCCGCCGCGCCGCGATTGGCGGCTTCCATGATCGAAGGCCCGCCGCCCGAGCAGACCACGAACTGGCGCATGCCCTTCTCGACGATCCCGCAGCTTGAAGCGATCCGGGCAAGCTCGCGCGCCTGATCGTAGTATTTGGAATTGGCGACCAAGCGTTCAACCACCGCCTTGCGCTCAGGCGTGGTAGCTGAGGCCAGCGCCGCCTCGGCCATTTCGGGCGAGGGGATCCGCGCCGAGCCATAGCACACCAAGGTCGAGCCAATCCCGGCCTCCTCGAGCAGCATCTCGCATTTGAGCAGTTCGAGCTGGAAGCGCACCGGGCGCAGTTCCTGCCGGAGCAGGAAGTCGGTGTCGCGGAACGCCAGCTTGTACGCCGGATCGCGGGTTTGCGGGGTCGAAACAACGTGCGATTCGACGAATGAGGCTTCTTGCTCGGCCTTGTAGAAACGGCCGCGGTTGAGCCGCTTTTCTGGGGTTTCTTCTGTCATTGGAGCCTTGTCGCGCGTTGTATGGCGAGTGTCAAAGGGGGGTTGGATTCGTTGTCCGGCTCACGCCGGTGCGGAAAACCCGTCCGGGTTTTCCTGGCATCACCGGCCCACGCCCCCTGCCCGACCACCCCATAGGTTACCATGAACGGGTGGTCGGGCAGGGGGCGTGGGCCGGTGATGCCAAGCTATCGACGGATGTCGATAGCGCACCTGGCAAAAAAGCTGGATGCCCCGCGAGGATTCGAACCTCGATTGACGGTGTCAGAGACCGTAGTCTTACCTTTAGACGACGGGGCAACAGGCCGGTGCCTCTAGGATCACCCACGCGGCGCGTCAAGCAGGTGCACGATGCGCGCTTGCCCCGCGCAGCCGCCCCGGCTATTCCGTCGGTCAGGTACCCGCCGCGTGGGGCGGGATAACAATAAGAGTGCAATTGCAATGGCGGACAATTCTCCGCCGGAACTGCGCGAGCAGGAGGTGAGCGGAAGCGACGATCCAGAGGGACAGGGCCATGGCGCCCATGCCGCTCCGCTTCCACAAGACCTTTCGCGCCGGCCCGGTGGCCGTAGCATGACTGATTCGCCCTCCGCTGGCGCAGTCGTCACCGGCTGGCAAAGTGATACCGCAAATCGAACCCTTCCGTTCAATCGCCAGGCCTTTGCCGCGATCGACCTTGGCACCAACAACTGCCGCTTGCTGATTGCGCGCCCGGCGGGCGACCACTTCACCGTGATCGACGCCTTCAGCCGGGTGGTCCGGCTGGGCGAAGGACTCGCCCAAAGCGGCCGGCTCAGCGACGCGGCGATGGAGCGCACATTGGGCGCGCTCAAGGTCTGCGCCGACAAGCTCCAGCGCCGCAATGTCCACCTCGCCCGCTCGGTCGCCACCGAAGCCTGCCGCCGGGCCGAGAATGGCGGTGAATTCATCGACCTGGTGGCGCGCGAAACCGGCATTCTGCTCGATATCATCAGCGCCAAGGAAGAAGCTCGGCTGGCGGTGATGGGCTGCCACCTGCTGCTTGAGGAAGGCGACGGCCCGGCGATCATCTTCGATATCGGCGGCGGCTCGACCGAGCTGGTGCTGGTCGAAAACCGTGCCGGGATGCCGCCGCAGATCCACGATTGGCAATCGGTGCCGTGGGGCGTGGTCTCGCTGACCGAAAGCTGCCCAGCCGAACCCGCCGATGCGCTGGGCCGGGCTGAACGCTATGACCTGATGTGCCAATTGGTGCGCGACAGTCTCGCGCCCTTTGCCGGCCGGATGCAGGATGCAGCGGCCAAGGTCGCCCCGGCGCTGTCGCTGCGGCTGCTCGGCACCAGCGGCACGGTGACCACACTCGCCAGCCTGCACCTCGGGCTGCCGCAGTACGATCGCCGCGCGGTCGACGGCCTGATTGTCTCGGCCGAAGAGATGAGCCAGCTGTGCCAGCGGCTCGCGCTGATGAGCCCCGACGAACGCCGCGCCCAGCCGTGCATCGGGCGCGAGCGGGCCGACCTGGTGGTGGCGGGCTGCGCGATCCTCCAGACGATCTTCGCACTGTGGCCGGCGAACCGCCTCGGCGTCGCCGACCGCGGCATCCGCGAGGGCATCCTGCGCTCGATGATGGCCGCAGGCGGCGCGGGCGAGAAGAGTCGCGCAGCATTGCGCAATGCGCGCCGGGGCCGGATATGAGGGGAAGTGGCAAGGGCCCCGAGCGGCTCAAGACCGGCAAGAACCGCTCGGCCAGCAGCGCACGCTGGCTGACCAGGCAATTGAACGATCCTTATGTGCGGCAGGCCAAGGCCGACGGCTGGCGCAGCCGCGCGGCGTTCAAATTGCTCGAACTCGATGACAAGTACGCTTTGCTCAAGCGCGTCCAGCGCGTGGTCGATCTAGGGATTGCGCCGGGCGGGTGGAGCCAGGTGGTGCGCCAACGCGCGCCCGCGGCGACAGTGGTCGGGATCGACCTGTTGCCGACCGAGGCGATCGAAGGCGTCACCATTTTCGAGATGGACTTCATGGCCGACGCCGCCCCCGCCGCGCTGATCGAGGCGCTGGGCGGCGCGCCCGATCTGGTGGTGTCGGACATGGCTGCCAACACCGTCGGCCACAAGCAGACCGATCATCTGCGCACGATGGGTCTGGTCGAAACCGCGGCGCACTTCGCAATCGAGCAGCTGGCGCCCGGCGGCGCGTTCATCGCCAAGGTCCTGGCGGGCGGGACCGATGCCGAATTGCTGACGCTGCTGAAGAAGCACTTCACCACGGTCAAGCACGCCAAGCCGCCATCAAGCCGCAAGGATTCGTCCGAATGGTACGTGATTGCGCAAGGGTTCAAGGGTTAGGTTCGGGAGTGCCCCGAATTCAAAATCCCTTTCCTACATCGGTTGCACGCGTCACATTCCCCTCGGCTCTTTCTCCTCGTTGATCCCCCCTTCGCGGACCGCAGGAACCGGTTCGCTTTTTGCACGTAAGACTGTGGTCCATGCGGTCCAGCGAACCACACCGCACGCCAAAAGGGCGGAGCCTTCCAGCCCCGCCCTTTTGAATTCGTTGGCGAGTAGATTTACTTCGCGGTCTTCAGGTACGCGATCACGTTGGCGCGTTCCTGCGCGTCGCTGAGCCCGGCAAAGCTCATCTTCGTGCCCGGGACATAGCCGCTCGGGTTGCTCAGCCAGGCATCGAGGCTGGCATCGTCCCAGGTTCCGCCCTTGGCCTTGAGCCCGTCGGAGAAGGCAAAGCCGCCGCGGCCTTCACCCTTCTTGTCGCCGTAGATCCCGGCAAGGTTCGGTCCCTGGCCATTCGGACCGCCCGGCGCGATGGTGTGGCACGAGGCGCACTTGGCGAAGCTCTTCTGGCCCTTGGCGGCATCGCCGACCAGCGCCACTGCGGTTGCAGCTGTACCGGCAGCGGGAGCCGCTGGAACTGCGGGTAAGGGCAGATTGGAGCCCTTGGAATTCAAATAGACCATCACATTGGCGCGTTCCTGCGGGTCGGTCAGCCCGGCAAAGCTCATTTTGGTCCCGCTGGCGAAGGCACTGGGCGCTTCGAGCCAGGCATTGAGGCTGGTCCAGTCCCACTTGCCGCCCTTGGCCTTGAGCGCGTCGGAGAAGGCAAACCCGCCCCGGCCCTGCGCGATCCCGTCGCCCAGAACGGCGTAGAGGTTCGGGCCCTGCCCGTTGGCCCCGCCCTGATCGACCGTGTGGCAGGACATGCACTTCTTGAAGCTGGCTTCGCCCTTGGCGACGTCAGCAGTGGCGAGGAACGATTCGAACGGGGCCGCAGCTTCGCCGCCGGCTTTTTCATCGTCGTCCGAAACGCCGGCAATCTTGTATCCGGGCTTCTCGGGCTTTTCGAACTTGCCCGCCTCGAAATAGTGACCGGCAATGCTCGACAGTCCGAGCGCGACGATGCCCGAAAACAGCGTCCAGCCAGCGATGGTGTTAAAGCGGTCTGCCATCCGATAAGCCCCGTTGGGAAATGCACCTGTGCGTTCGCGCGTCGCTCTAGTCAGCGCGCGCGCGCGTTGCAAGGGCCATTGCGGCGCGCAGCAATGCCCTCTAGCCATTGCCCCCATGTTTTCCTCTCTCCTGATTGCCAACCGCGGCGAAATCGCCTGCCGGATCATCCGCACCGCCCGCGCGATGGGCATCCGCACCGTCGCGGTTTATTCGGATGCCGACGCCAAGGCGCTGCACGTGCGGCAAGCCGATGAGGCGGTGCATATCGGCCCCTCGCCCGCGCGCGAAAGCTATCTGGTCGGCGCAAAGATCATCGCTGCGGCCAAGGCCAGCGGGGCCGAGGCGATCCATCCGGGTTATGGCTTCCTCTCCGAAAACGCCGAGTTCGCGCAGAGCGTGATCGATGCCGGGCTGATCTGGGTCGGGCCCAAACCGGCCAGTATCACCGCGATGGGGCTGAAGGACGCGGCCAAGCAGCTGATGGAAGCGGCCGGAGTGCCGGTGACCCCGGGCTATCTCGG
>JARXKR010000166.1 GCA_030271565.1 Pseudomonadota bacterium | reverse complement strand
TCGGCGCTGCCCTGGATGGCGTAGCCGCCGGCCTTGCCGTGCCATTCGCCGCTGGCGATGTAGGCATCGATCTCGGCGGCGGAGAGCGGCTTCAAGCGGACGATCGTTTCGGACAGGCGCTCGCGCAGGGTCCCATCGGGGCCGAGCAAGGCGACCGCCGAAAGGACGCGATGCCGGCGGCCCGACATCAATTTGAGGCAGTGCCGTGCGGTCGCTTCGTCTTCGGCTTTTGGGAGGATCCGGCGGCCCAGTGCGACGACAGTATCGCCCGCGAGCACAAATGCACCGCCGCCTGCGACTGCCTCCGACTTCTCCCGCGCCATCCGCGCAGCATAGATGCGCGGCATTTCGGCTTTGCGCGGCGTTTCGTCGATATCGGCAGCGGCAATTGCGCTGGGCACTACACCCAGCCGCGCAATCAGCTCGCGGCGACGCGGGCTGGCAGACGCTAATATGAGTTCAGGCGCAGACACGCGCCGGGTTTAGCCGAACTGGCCGGGGCCGCCGCGGCCGGGCATGAAGCGGTAGGTGATCCGCCCCTTGGTCAGATCGTAAGGGGTGAGCTCGACCAGCACTTCATCGCCGACCAGCACGCGGATGCGGTTCTTGCGCATCTTGCCCGCGGTGTGGCCGAGGATTTCGTGGTCGTTTTCGAGGCGGACGCGGAACATGGCGTTGGGCAGCAGTTCAACCACCGTTCCGCGCATTTCGAGCAGTTCTTCTTTCGCCATCCGGCTTAAAGTCCGTGTGTTCTGGTGTTCATTGCCGCGCCCATAGCGACGCTTGGGGCAAAAGGCCATAGCTGGGCAGACGCAAAATTACTGACTGCCGTTGGTCGATATGGGTGGCACGTCTGACAATTTGTTACACGACCGCGCCTTGCCAGCCCGCAACCTCTTCGCCAGTGCAGCAATTGTATCAGACCACCGCCTGTCCTTCGCGGTGGCTACACAGAAGTATTGAGCCCCGATAATGCGCAAAATAGTCACCATTCCGCTGGCCCTGTGGGCCGCGCCGGCCTTTGCCCAGAGTACCGAGCCGACCCTGGTGGCAAGCCCGGCCCCGCCCAGCGACGCGCCCGCGACCAAGGTCGAGGCACCGGCGCAGACGATGCAGGTCCTCGCCGGTCAGGATAGCGAGCGCGACACCGACATTGTGGTCACTGCGCCGAGCCTGAAGGGGGAGGTCGACACGATTGAAGCCCCGATCGCCACGCTCGATGAAGCCGATATTCAGGCGACCGGAGCCGGTTCGGTGGCAGAACTGCTCACCCGGATCAGCCCGCAGACCGGCTCCGGTCGCGGGCGCGGCGGCGGCGGGCAGCCGGTGGTGCTGGTCAACGGCCAGCGCGTGTCCAGCTTTCGCGAATTGCGCAATTTCCCGCCCGAAGCGATCCGCCGAGTCGAAATCCTGCCCGAAAGCGTTGCACTGAAGTACGGCTTCCCGCCTGATACCCGGGTAGTCAACCTGATCCTCAAACCGAAATTCCGCAGCAAGTCGATCGAAGCGAGCTACGGCCTGCCGACGCTCGGCGGGTTCACCACTTGGGGACTCGAAAGCTCGTTGACCAGAATCGACGGTCCGGCGCGGCTTAGCCTCACGGCCTCGACCGACGACACCAGCCCGCTGTTCGAAAGCGAGCGCGGGGTCAGGCAGCAAATTGCGTCGCTGCTGACGCTCAGCACCGATCCGCAGACCGCGCAGTACCGCACCCTGATCGCCGATTCACGCAATTTCGGGCTGAACGCCGCGTGGACGAAGGGGATCGGCAAGGACGGGATGGGCGGCTCGCTCAGCTTGAGCGGTGCGGCGAGCCGGGCGGACAGTCATTCGTTCCAGGGGCTCGACTCGGTGGTGCTCACCGATCTCGTCGGCAACAATTTGCTGCGCACGCTGCCGGGGCCGCTCGAGCGGGTCAGCCATGTTACCACCCTGCAGGCCGGCGCTGGGTACAACACCTATCTCGGCACCTGGCAACTCAACACTACAGTTGACGGCTCGCACACCGAAACCAATTCGCAGTTCGATCGCCGCGCCATAACCAAGCCGCTGGTCGATGATGCTGCGGCCGGCACGCTGCCGATTACCGGGCCGCTGCCGACTTTGCCCGACGCCGGGTTCGATACCACCGGCAGCACGGTCAATTCGGTCACCTCGCTGGCTACACTGGTCGGGCGGCCGCTGCGACTGCCCGGCGGCTCGGTCGGGATGACCTTGAAGGCGGGCTATGCGTGGTCGGGGATCGACAGCAGTCACAGCCGAATTGCTACCGGCCCGGTCAAGCTGACCCGCGGCGATCTTTCGATCGGGACCAACCTGTCGATTCCGATCACGAGCCGCCGCGAGCATTTCGGCAAAGCGATCGGCGACCTCTCGCTCAATCTCAGTGCCGGTTACGACAACCTGTCCGACTTCGGCTCACTCACCGACTGGAGCGCCGGGCTCACATGGGCACCGACCGCCAAGCTCAGCCTCGGGGCGAGCTACATCGTCAATCAGGCGGCACCGTCGCTGACCCAGCTTGGTAACCCGCAGGCGGTCACGCTGAACGTGCCGGTCTACGACTTCAGGTTCAACGAAACTGCGCTGGTCTCGATTACCACCGGAGGCAATCCGTTGCTGGTCAAGGAACAGCAACGCGACATGAAGTTCTCGGCCAACTGGCAGCTGCCGTTCCTGAGCAACTCGAACGTGATCGTCGAGTATTTCCGTAACCGTTCTGACAATGTCAGTGCCAGCTTCCCGATCCTTACACCGGATATCGAAGCGGCGTTTCCCGGCCGCGTTACCCGCGATCGCAATACCGGACGGCTGATCGCCATCGACCAGCGCCCGGTCACCTTCGCCCGGCAGGACGGATCGCGGCTGCGCTGGGGCTTAAATACTTCGGGCGGGTTCGGCACGGCCGATCCCAATGCCGGTGGCGGGGGAATTCCGGGATTGGGCGGCGGCGGACGGCCCGCAGGCGGTGGCGGTGGACGTGGTGCAGGCGGCGGCCGCAGCGGCGGTGGCGGCGGCATGGGCGGCCTGATGGGCGGTCCCGGTGGCCAGCCCGGCCGCTGGAGCTTGGGCCTGTTTGATACCGTGCAGTTCCAGAGCCGGGTGTTGATCGCGCCGGGCGGACCGGTGCTCGACCTGCTGGGTGGCGATGCGCTGTCGGGCGGGGGTACCCCGCGTCACACATTCGAGTTCAATGGCGGCGTGTTCTACAAGGGGCTTGGCTCGTTTTTCCAGGGCACCTGGTTTTCGCCGACCACGCTCAAGGCGTCGGGCCTACCGGGGACCAGCGACCTCCATTTCGGCAGCGTTGCCAATATCAGCATGTTTCTGTTCTTTGATTTCAACCAGCGGCCCAAGCTGATCAAGAAGGTACCGTTCCTCAAGGGGTTGCGGCTGACGCTGCGGATAGAAAACCTGCTCGGAGATCGCCAGCGGGTGACCGACGCCAGCGGCACGGTGCCGCGGTCGTACCAGCCCGACTACCTCGATCCGCGCGGCCGGGTGATCACGCTGCAGTTCCGCAAATCGTTCTGACCGGGCCTCCGCGCAGATTGCGCGAAGGCCCGGTTCAGGTCAGTGATACAGTGCCAGCAGCAGGTGCAGGCACAGCGAAATCAGCGCCAGGCTCGACAGCGCGAACAGGATGAAGCGCGGCATCACCTTGTTGACCGTCGCCTGGAACACCGAATGGGCGATGCGAAGCGCCACATAGACCCAGGCGATCGTGGCATTCGTCCCGTCGCCCGAGCCGATCATCGCCAAGGCCAGCGCCACCGCATAAAACACCGTCGGTGCTTCGTGCAGGTGGTTGTAGTTATGCGCTTTCCATTGGACTTCGCGCGGCAGGATGTTTTCCAGCATCGCCCCGGTCCAGCCTTGGTCGGCACCCGATTCGGTCGGTTTGGGCAGCTTGTTGATCGCGGGAATGCGGGTGGCATACATCCAGACCCACATGACCATGGTCCACATCGCGAGGATCGCGACGGGTTTGAGAATTTCGGCTTGGATCATCACATGGCCCCTGTGTGGAGTGCAGTCAGTTCAAACGCGTGGATCGCGAGAACAAGCAGACAGACTGTCGACAGGTTAAACAATGCGAACCGAACCGAAACTTTGTTCACGGTTGCTTGCCAAATTGAATGCACGATCCGCAGTGCGACATAGCCCCAAGCCAAGGCGACATCGGTGGCATTGGCTCCCATTAATGCCAGGATCATCACCGTGGCATAAAAGATGGTCGGCTGTTCCATCAGGTGTGTGTAATTGTGTGATTTCCACTGGACGCTGTCAGGCAGCACACCTTCCAGATCGACCCCGCGGCCACCTGGCTTGGCCGCGCCCATGCCGCCGGGCTGCTTAAAAATCGGCGGCAGGCGAGTCGCTGCCATCCAGAATAGCATTACAATCGACCACAGCACCAATACGGCTGCGGGCGCGAGCATTTGCGCTTGCATGAAATTTCCCCCCCTCGTGTTGCTTCGTGCAGGCAAACTGTTCCGCCCGCCCGCGAATGTCAAATCACGCTGAACCTGCCACGTCGAGCCATTCACTCGCTGTTCAATCCTCGCGGGCTAGAGCCATGCTTGTCATGAAACAGATTTTCACCTTGCTGCTTGCCCTGACCGTAATCCCGGCGCTGCCCGCGCATGCCGGTCCTGGCGGGGCGCAGGAAAAGGCCCGCCGCGAAGTGCAGGCCGGCAACGTCCGCTCGCTCCGCGAGATCGAGGGCGCGGTGCTGCCGCAAATGCAGGGCGCGCAATACATCGGCCCTGAATACGATCCTGCGGCCTTCGTTTACCGGCTCAAATTTATCCGCGACGGGCATGTCATCTTCATCGATGTCGATGCCCGATCGGGGCAGGTTATCCGCCAGTCGCGCTAGGTTCGCCCGGGGCCAGTACCTTGACCTCCCCGCCCTCAAGCCCCATCTGAACGGCAGACACTTCTGGGGAACCCCACAATGCGTATCCTGATCGTCGAGGACGAACCGACCCTCGGCAAGCAATTGAAAAGCACGCT
>JARXKR010000165.1:2119-5059 GCA_030271565.1 Pseudomonadota bacterium | reverse complement strand
AAGGGCGACGGGCTCGATCCGACCCGCGAGCGCTTGCAACTCGGTGCCGAACTGATCGGCGATGACAGCGTTGCTGCGGCAGGCGAAGTGGTCGCCGCCGCCATCGAAGCGCTGAGCGCCGCCGGGGCCACCGGGCTGTCGGTCGATTTCACTTTGCCCGATCTGGTCGATACACTGGCCGGAGTCGATGGCCTTGGGGCCTTGCCGCTCGATGCCGACAAGATCGAGGCAGTGCGCCGCGAGCTCGATGCCAAGGATGCCGGCGGATTGGTTGCGGCGGGCGGGTCGGCCTACCTGCCGCTCCTAACCGCAATTGGGCCCTTTGACCGCGCAATCGAGCGCCTCGCTGCAATCGATGCGGGCGGCGCACTGGCGAGCCGGATCGCCGCCTTGCGCGAAATCGCCGCGAGGGTGCAGGGCAAGGCCCGCCTGACGCTCGATCCGAGCGAGCGCCACGGCTTCGAATACCAGACCTGGTTCGGATTCATGATCTACGCCGATGGCGTCCCCGGGTCGCTCGGGCGCGGCGGCAGCTACACGATCAGCCCGAGCGAAGAACCTGCGATCGGGTTTTCGCTTTACCCCGACCGGCTGATCGATGCGCTGGCGGCGGCTGAACCCGCGCGCGACAAGCTGTTTCTCCCGCTTGGCCACGATCCCGACCACGCCGCCCGGCTGCGTGCTATCGGGTGGCGGACGGTTGCGGCGCTCAGCGAGGGCTGCGATGCCAGAGCACTGGGCTGCACGCACACCTTGGCCGCGAGCGAGGCCGTTAAGCTCTGACCGGACAGCGGACGAGCCGTGCATTTACCGGCCCGAGATGACCCGAAAACTTTTGCACAGGCGCTCTGCCGATGAACGCGCGTTCAGAAACATGATAAATTAAATATATGTTTGTGAACGATTATTTCGTTCATGGTCGGCTCGTCTCAAGGGGTGGCTCGGCTCAACTCAAAAGCCGCTTGTCAAGGTTCCGCACCTGCCGCCGCGTCCTCATCTTGGCTGCATGACGAAACGAACTGCACTATCGCCCCTGGCTTGCACCGCGATTGCCGCTGTCCTCGCCGTTGCCCCCACCGCCGCGTTCGCGCAAGAAGCTGCTGTGCCCGAGCCGGCGCCAGTAGTTGCCGCCCCGGCACCGATCGTTATTCCCGAGATGAGTGCCGCGCCGGTCGTCCAAGCCGTGCCCGAGCCCAGTGCTGCACCCCGGTCTGCTCCAGTAGCTAAGGCGGCGACCCGTTCGGCACCGCGTCAGACCGCGCGTGCTGCTATTCCGGTCGCAACTGCGCCGTTCGCCGCTCGAGCTGCAGCGCCAAGTGCGGTCACGCCGAATGCCGAGACCGTGCCAGTCGCCGTGCCGGCTGAGGCACCGCAGCCCGTCGCCGCGCCGACTGACGACAACACTGCGGCGATAGGGCTAGGCCTGCTCGGGTTGGTCGCGCTCGGCGGGGCTGGTGCTTACGCCGCTACGCGCCGCCGTCGCCGCGTGGGTGAAGCCGAACTCGCCTACCGCGACGAACCAATCGCCGCTATTGCTCCGGTGAAGTCTGAATCGACCCCGCTGCGGACGACCACCACCCCGGCCTGGGTTCCGGCGGTCGCCACCAGCGCCAGCGCGCCGCTGATGTTCGAACGCCACCCCGCACCCGCGCAGGTCGCTGCAACCGCCGAGGGTTCGATGATTCCGCCGGGACCATTGCCGACCGGTCCGGCGCTGGCCGAACTGTTCGAACGGATGGCCACTGCCGCGCCAGACGCCGAGAACCCGTTCAACAGCACCAAGCGCCGCCGTCAGCGGGTGCGCTGGTTGATGAAGCAGCACGAATACCGTCTGCGTGAAGCCGACAGCAAGTTCGACTTCCGCCACTATACGACCGGCACCAAGTCGGCCGAACACGAGGGCGCGCGCCGGGAATTTGTCCCCGCCTAAGCCCTGCGCAGGACCACCGAGGTAACCCTCGTAACCCAGGGCCCGGCCCTTTCTCTTGGGGGCCGGGCTTTCGGTTGGTCAGCCGAACACTTGCTTGAGCCAGCCGTCGACCACCGGGGTCGCGGCGTAGCCCGGATCGCCAAGGCTGCGGTTTGATCTGAGCGTGGCCGCGTAGGCCCTCGCTGGGAAAGCCCTGCCGCGCGAGGAACGCCGCCAGTCTCGAATTGTTGTCAATTGTCGCAAAGAAGGCTAAATTGCGGCCGCTAATCGCAAGGTAAGTCCGCGTCGATTTGACGCCCGGGGGAAGGACGCCGCGCCATGGGCATGCATCGCCATATCGCCATTTTCTGCGCCGCCGCAATTGCGCTCGCCGGGATCGCGCACCGCGCCGATCGTCGACCAGACCAACGCGGCGCTGCGCGGCGAGCTGGCCAAGCAGCGGCAATAGCGCTTCGGCGCCACTTTCCCGGCAAAGCGCGGCAATGCGCGATTGCCCCGCCGCTTGTCTTACCCTAGGGCGCGGCACGGATTTGACACCTTTTTGAAGGATTCTCCGTGGCCAACGTTACCGTTATCGGCGCCCAGTGGGGCGATGAGGGCAAGGGCAAGATCGTCGATTGGCTCGCCAGCCGCGCCGATGCTGTGGTCCGCTTCCAGGGCGGACATAACGCCGGACATACGCTGGTGGTCGGCAACGAGGTTTACAAACTCAGCCTGCTGCCCTCGGGCATCGTCACCGGCACGCTCTCGGTGATCGGCAACGGCGTGGTGCTCGATCCGTGGCACTTCCGCGACGAGGTGGCAAAGCTTCGCGGGCAGGGGGTGGAGATCAACCCGCAGAACCTGCAGGTTGCGGAAAACGCCCCGCTGATCCTGCCGTTCCACCGCGATCTCGATGGCTTGCGCGAAGATGCCAGCGGTGCGGGCAAGATCGGCACGACGCGGCGCGGGATCGGCCCGGCTTATGAAGACAAGGTCGGCCGCCGCGCGATCCGGGTCTGCGATCTGGC
>JARXKR010000165.1:0-2019 GCA_030271565.1 Pseudomonadota bacterium | reverse complement strand
GCCCGGCTTATGAAGACAAGGTCGGCCGCCGCGCGATCCGGGTCTGCGATCTGGCGCACCTCGATGATCTGGGGCCGCAGCTGGACCGGATTTGCGCGCACCACGATGCTTTGCGCACCGGGTTCGGCCAACCGCCGATCGACCGCGCGCGGCTGCTCGCCGACTTGCGCGAGATCGCCGATTTCGTGCTGCCCTACGCCCAGCCGGTGTGGCGCACGCTCAACGAGGCCAGGAAGGCGGGCAAGCGCATCCTGTTCGAAGGCGCACAAGGCGTGCTGCTCGATGTAGACCACGGGACCTATCCGTTCGTTACCAGCTCGAACACCGTCAGCGGAACCGCGGCTTCGGGTTCGGGGCTGGGGCCGAGCGCGGCGGGGTTCGTGCTCGGGATCGTCAAGGCCTACACCACCCGCGTCGGCTCGGGCCCGTTCCCGACCGAGCTGGAGGACGATATCGGCCAGAAGCTGGGCGAGCGCGGCCATGAATTCGGCACCGTCACGGGCCGCAAGCGCCGCTGCGGCTGGTTCGATGCGGTGCTGACCCGGCAAAGCTGCGCGATCAGCGGCGTCACCGGCATCGCATTGACCAAGGTCGACGTGCTCGACGGGTTCGAGACGGTCAAGATCTGCACCGGCTACAAGCTGACCGGCAAGGACGGCGTCACCCGCGACCTCGACTATTTCCCCAGCCACTCCGCCGATCAGGCCGCAGTCGTGCCGGTCTACGAAGAAATGCCCGGCTGGAGCGAAACCACCGCTGGCGCGCGCAGCTGGGCTCAGCTCCCAGCGCAGGCGATCAAGTACATCCAGCGAGTGCAGGAATTGATCGAGACCCCGGTGGCGCTGGTCAGCACCTCGCCTGAGCGCGAGGACACGATTTTGGTGCGCGATCCGTTTGTGGATTGAGCGCGCCGCGAAGGTGCAAGGTGACAGTTCTGGTGGACACACTGGACACAGTCCTGAAACAGAAATCGAAAGTGTCACCTTGCGCAAAAAACCCGCACGAAAAAGACGATCCAAAAGTCAAAGCATGTCCTGAGCCTGTCGAAGGAAGCAGTCCCAGATTGGCAAACGACGGCCGTGTAGGAAAGCGCGAAGCGATGCCAGCAACCGGGGACATCCGGTCATCCTGAGCCTGTCGAAGGGTTGCGTGTCCCCTTAATCCCCTGTGCAGGAACTGATCGAGACTCCGGTGGCGCTGGTCAGCACCTCGCCCGAGCGGGAAGACACGATACTGGTGCGCGATCCGTTTGTGGATTGAGGCGGAAAATTTGCATTTTGTTCGAGGAATTACGGCGTCGCCGATGGCTTTGGCGGCGTCGTAGGGTTTGCAGGTGCTGGCGATGTAGCTCGAGTTCGCGCCCTCCCGGAATTGCCGGAATTGGTGTCCCCGGAATTGTGGCTATGGCTCTGACATCGCCACAGCCGTGGCCACTAACGATCGAAGCCACTTAAGCCCTAAATCGGCAGCTACGTGCGGTGTTGGCTCCATGGGCGAACTAAGGTGGGTTGTTGGTGGCGGGACGGTTCGTTTGCCATCGTATTCTTTGACCTCAAGAAGCCGAGATTCCGCAGGGTGGATTGAAATTTCCTCAACCTCTTTTTCATCATCGAGAACGACCGGTTTCCCGTTAGGCCCAAAAAACATCGTTCCGTCGGGATTGGACTTTATTTTGATCTCTTTGCCGTGAGTTGTGAAGCTAAACCCCGGCCCATTGTGCTGAGCTGATTGATCGGTCCCATGCTCACCGTCATTACGAGCCTCGAACAGATATCGAAGGAGCGGATCATCGCGGCGTTCACGGTTAACGGTCCCGAACCACTGGATTTCCTGCGGGCTTTCCTTTGCCGCTTGCTGGATCTTCGTATATGTTCCCTTCCACTGAACGAGGAAATCAAGCCAGTGAACTTGAAACGTCACTCGGTTTTGACCTGCTTGGCATATGGCCTCGAAGGCGCGCTCTGCTAGCTTTAAGCGTCCTTCAGCTTGAGATAGGACTGATTGCTTCATGACCTACAC
>JARXKR010000011.1:24224-26011 GCA_030271565.1 Pseudomonadota bacterium | reverse complement strand
CAATGGCTATGGTCACGATGCCGGGAGGCGGCTGGCGCTTCACCCCGATGTGGCCAAGATCAGCTTCACCGGCTCGACCGCGACCGGCAAACAGCTGCTGATCCATGCCGGGGAATCCAACCTGAAGCGCGTTTCGCTTGAGACCGGCGGCAAGAGCCCGCAAATCTTCATGCCCGATCTGCGCGACCTCGACACCGCCGTTGACCGCGCGATCATGGGGATTTTCGACAATGCCGGGCAGGTTTGCAATGCGGCTCACGGCTGCTGGTTCATGCCGATCTGCACGACGAATTCGTGGAACGCTTCGCCGCGCGCACACCGCAGCTCTATACGCCGGGCGACCCGCTCGATCCGGAAACCACTTTGGGGCCGCTGGTGTCGCGCGGGCACCAGCAAGCGGTGCTGGAGTGGATCGGGCGTGGCACTGCGGAAGGTGCCAGGCTGGCACTGGGCGGGAAAGCCGGTCCGGGTGAGGTAAGCGGGGCCTATGTCGAGCCGACCCTGTTTGTGGACGTCACATCCGCCATGCCGATCGGCCGCGAGGAGATATTCGGGCCGGTCGCCTGCGTTCAGCGTTTTACCAGCGAGGATGAAGCGATCCGCCTGGCAAACGATTCCGCCTATGGCCTGGCCGCGAGCGTCTGGACCAGCGACGTCAGCCGCGCCCACCGCATGGTCAAGGCACTTGAAGCAGGGGTTGTCTGGGTCAACTGCTTTGGCGATGGCGATATGACCCAGCCGTTTGGCGGCTACAAGCAATCGGGCAACACGCGCGACAAGTCGCTGGAATGCCTGGCCGGCTATATGCAATCCAAATCGGCGTGGTTCAGTCTGGACTAGCGACATGATCCGCCATCCAGTCCATGAAGGTCCGGATGCGCAGGTTTTCCTTCATGTCCTTGCGGCAAATCAAGCCCCATGAGCCGGGGCAGACCTCGATATGGGTCGACGGTCTGACCAGCCGTCCCGCAGCGAGATCCTGATCGACAAAGGGTCCGTTGACCAAGGCTACGCCCTCACCGTTTAGCGCCATCTCCAGTGCGACAGCCAATGTATCGACCATCAGGTATGGCACCTTGGGCTCAAACACGACCCCGGCCGAAGTGAACCAGCTGTCCCAGTTCTGCACCTCGGTATAGATCGCCACCAAGGGCTGCTGCATCAGATCGGCAAGGCTCGCGTTCGGCGCCATGCGCGTCATGAATTCGGGGCTGCACACCGGAAACAGGGCATAGTCGAACAACGGCATCCAGTGGAACTTGGCGGGATCGGGCGCAGTCTCGCAATAAACCAGCCCGACGTCGGCGTGGACATCGTCGAATTCCCATTCAACCGCGCAAGTGCTGAGCGTCAGCTTGATTTTCGGATGCGCGTGCAAAAACTGCGGGACCCGTTTCGCCAGCCAGCGGATCGATGCAGTGACATAAGTCTGCACCCTGAGCGGCTTGTCCAAGGCGTGGCGATGGACCGCCTCGACCCCTTCGAGCAGCGATTCAAACGCGCTGCGCACATAGGGATAGAGCACCCGCCCTTCCTCGGTCGAGACGATATGCCGTCCTTCCTGGGCGAACAGGGCCACCCCCAGCGCTTGTTCGATCAACTGCACCTGGTGGCTGATTGCGGGGTGAGTGAGGCACAATTCCGCTGCGGCATCGCGAATGCTCTGATGCCGCGTTGCTGCTTCAAAGCCCTTGAGCGCCTTGAGCGGCGGCAGCCGGCGAAGTTCTATCTTGCTGCTCATCTGGCTGAGTCTCGCGTGAACATGTTCAAGCCGCGAGGTTATCACC
>JARXKR010000011.1:22098-24124 GCA_030271565.1 Pseudomonadota bacterium | reverse complement strand
TCGGCGCGGCTGCGGAAATCTTCCAGCAGCGCCTCGTCACCCTGCACCGCCGCGCCGGGCGCGATTTCTTCGGTGATGAGGCCGGCCAGCGGGCGGGTCCGCGCGATCTGGCGCAGCAACCGGTTCCCCGCCAGCACATCGTCGATATCCTGCTGGGTCGCCAGATAGTTGGGCTGGATGAGCGGATGCGTAGCGGGATCCGCCGACGCCAGCTCGATATGCCCGCGGCTGGTCGGACGGCACGGATTGTGCGACAGCAGAAAGGCCGAGAAAGGATCGGGGTTGAGCAGCTTGCGCTCGGACAACGGGGTTTGGGTATAGCTGACCGGGCTGAAATATAGCTGAAGATTGACGTGCTGCTGGCCCGGGTCGCTCCGCACAAAACCGCCGCTCTGGTTGACGCTCATCGATAGCGGACCGGCGCGATCGAACATGTAACGCAGCCCTGCCCGCACTTTGCCCAGCGCCGGACCCAGCACGTTGTTGAGCGTGGGCGTGCTGGTCTTGTAGAAATAGGACACCGCCAGATGGTCCTGCAGATTGCGGCCCACGGCTTTCGCCGCGACCAGCGGCTCGATCCCCAAGGGCTTGAGCTTCGCGGGGTCCCCGATCCCCGAGAGCATGAGCAACTGCGGCGAATTGATCGCGCCGCCGCTCAAAATGACTTCGCGCCGCGCTGTCACCTTGGTCGTCGTCCCGCGCGCGGTGTATTCGACCCCGGCTGCCCGCTTGCCATCGAACAGGATGCGGGTCGCCAGCGCCTGTGTCCGAAGCGTGAGCGTCTTGCGCTTCAGCGCCGGACGTAGAAACGCGTTGGCAGTCGAGGCCCGCCAGCCGCCCCGCGTGTTGATGGGATAAAACCCGACCCCTTCGGGCTGGGGGCCGTTGAAATCGCTGGTCGGTGCAAAGCCCAATGCCTCAGCCGATGCGATGAAACTGTGGCAGATCGGATGGACCTGCGGCGTGATATCGGTGACGTGCTGGGGGCCGCCCTGACCATGGAAGGCGCAAGGCCGATCGAAGTCCTCGGACTTCTTGAAGAACGGCAAAACGTCGTCCCAGCCCCAGCCGGGGTTGCCCAGTGCCTTCCAGTCTTCATAATCGCGCGGCTGGCCCCGGACATAAACCATCGCGTTGATCGAGCCCGAACCGCCCACTACCTTGCCGCGCGGCCAATAGCTGCGCCGCCCGCCCAGCGCCGCGACCGGCTCGGTATCGTACATCCAGTTGATCCGCCGGTCGAAGAAGGTCCGGCCATAACCGATCGGCATCTGAATCCAGATTGACCGATCGCTGCCGCCCGCTTCGAGCAACAATACGGTTGTCTTGCCGTCCTCGGTCAAGCGGCTGGCCAGCACGCAACCTGCGGTCCCGGCACCAACGATCACATAATCGAACTCGTCCATTAGCGGACCGGGCTTTGAGTCATTTCCAGGTGCAGCATGGTGCCAGTGTAGGGATTCGCCAAGGCAACCGCCTCGTCGAGTTCGACCCCAAGCCCCGGCGCGGTTGGCGGAAGGACATGGCCTTGCTCGAACTGCATCGGGGTCTTGAGGATCTCGCTGTGAAACCCGCCCCAGCTTTCGATGCTTTCGAGGATCAGGAAGTTGGGTGAGCAGGTCGCCAGCTGGACGTTGGCCGCGCCAACCACTGGGCCGCAGTATAGGTGCGGCGCGATCTGGACATGGTGAACCTCGGCCATCCCGGCGATCTTCTTCGCCTCGAGCAGTCCGCCCACGCGGCCCAGGTTCAGCTGGAAGATCGCGGCGCTTCCGGCCTGCAGCAGCCGGGCGAAATCGTACTTGGTCGCCAGCCGTTCGCCCGTGGCGATGGGAATGCTGGTGGCCCGGGCAACCTTGGCCATTTCTTCCGGCGCATCGGGCGGTACTGGTTCTTCAAGCCACAGCGGGTCATAGGGTTCGAGCCGTTTGGCTAGGCGGATCGCCCCGGCAGCGGTCATCTGGCCGTGGGTGCCGAACAGCAGATCGGCCTTGGTGCCGACCGCTTCACGCAACTGCCGGGCGAA
>JARXKR010000011.1:17277-21998 GCA_030271565.1 Pseudomonadota bacterium | reverse complement strand
GCGGCCTTGCCGATGATGTCCCAGCAGGCCATCTCAAGCGCGCTGAGCACGCCCATCACGGTCAGGT
Source organism: Pseudomonadota bacterium (assembly GCA_030271565.1). Classification (GTDB taxonomy): domain Bacteria; phylum Pseudomonadota; class Alphaproteobacteria; order Sphingomonadales; family Sphingomonadaceae; genus Novosphingobium. Next base: position 21,931 of record JARXKR010000011.1, on the reverse strand, counting down.
CGGGATGCTGGGTAAAGCCGCTGGAATAGACCCGCCGCCACAGCGCTTCGATATCGTGCGGATCGCGCCCCTCGGCATAGCGCGCGAAGACATCCTCGATCATCTTGGCGACAAGATGCGGATCGAACGGCACGCAATAGGCCTCGCCCAGACCGCTGATGCCGCACGCAGTCGTCAGCTTGACGAACACGAAATAGCGTCCACCAAAGTGCGGCGGCGGATTGCCCACCACGAAGGTCTGGATACCGGCCAGCTTCATTCCGGATCGAACCCGTTGATCACCTTGATCTCGAGGAAGTCGCGCAGGCCATATTCGCCGTATTCGCGGCCGTTGCCCGATTGCTTGTAACCGCCGAACGGGGCCATGTAGTCCTGGCTCGCTCCGTTGATGCTGACCGTGCCAGCGCGCATCTTGCGGGCGACGCGGCGCGCCCGCTCCTGATCGCCGGTCTGCACAAAGGCAGCCAGCCCATATGGCGAGTCATTGGCGATTGCGATGGCTTCGGCCTCGTCGCTGAACGGGATTATCGCCAGCACCGGTCCGAATACTTCTTCCTGGGCAATGGTCATGGCGTTGTGGACCCCGGCAAAGACGGTCGGCTTGACATAGTAGCCACGGTCGAAGCCGTCGCTGCGGCCGGTCCCGCCAGCAACCAGCTGCGCGCCCTCATCGATCCCGGCCTGGATAAGCCGCTGGATTTTGTCGAAATGCGCTTTGGTCACGACCGGACCGAAGTGCGATCCCTTGTCCATCGGGTCGCCCTGCTTCACATCCTTGGCGACCCGCGCTGCGATCGACACCGCCTGATCGTAGACCGACTGCTCGACCAGCATCCGGGTCGGCGCGTTGCACGATTGCCCGGCGTTTTCGAAGCAATGCAGCACCCCGCGCTCCACCGCCGCCGCAAGATCGCAATCGGCAAAGACAATATTCGCCGATTTGCCGCCGAGTTCCTGCGAAACGCGCTTGACCGTGTCGGCGGCCGACTTGGCGATCTGCACGCCCGCGCGGGTCGAACCGGTGAACGAAATCATGTCGACTTCGGGATGGCTGGTCAGCGCATCACCGATGGCAGCGCCGGTGCCGTGAACCATGTTGAATACGCCGGGCGGGAAGCCTGCCTCGTCGATGCACTCGGCAAACAGCTGGGCGGAAAGCGGGGCGATCTCGCTCGGCTTGAGCACCATCGTGCAGCCTGCGACCAGGGCCGGACCGATCTTGGTCGCGAGCTGGTTGACCGGCCAGTTCCACGGCGTGATCAGCACGCAGACGCCGATCGGTTCGTGCACCACCAGACCGTCGGCACCGACACTGCTTTCCCACTCCATTTCGCGGGCGGCCTGAATGGTCGCGCGCAAGTGGCCCGGCCCGGATTCGGCCTGTGCGTTGTAGGAGAGATCGTAAGGCGCGCCCATCTCGGTCGAGATTGCCACGACCACTTCATCGTAACGCCGCTCGAAGATCTCGATCAGGCGTTCGACCAAGGCGATCCGCTGATCGAGCGAAAATGCGGCATAACCATCGAAGGCCGCACGCGCGGCGTGCACCGCGCGGTCGACATCGTCAGGGCCGCAAATTGCAACGGTGGCGCAGACCTTTTCTGTCGCCGGACTGATCGCGTCGATCGTTGCGGTCGAGGAAGCAGGCGCGACCCAGTTTCCTGCGATATAGGACTTGAGCGGAGCAAACTCAGACATAACCCACCGCCCGCTTCTGGTCTTCGACGATATATTTCCCGGCGCGCCAATAGTGCCAGGCTGCCCAAAGTCCGGAAGGCGCGAGGATCATCTGCGCCAAACGCAGCGAATCTGCATTGGCCGGGCCCGCGCCGGCAAAGTAATCGCTGAGCGATCCGACGATCCACGGCGCCACGATCAGGTTGAGCACGTTGGCGATCAGCAACGAGATGGCAACCGCCATCGCCCGCATCCGCGGTGCCGCGAGGTTCTGGCACAGCGCGAAGGCCGGACCGATGTAGAAATAGATCGCCGGGATAAACAGCCACCACATCAGCTTGGCGAAACCCAGGTCGTGAGTCCAATAGGCCAGGAACGATGGAATGGTTGCGAGCGCGGTTACTGCGGCAAGCAGGCGAGCGATCTTTCGAGGGTCGGTGTAAGCCGGTCGCGCGACGACATAAGCCGTCACCAGCGATGCGCCGATGCCGCCCACCAGGTAGATCTGCCCGAGCAGCCCCCCTGCGGCGCCTTCGTCCATCCCATAGGTCCGCTGCATGAATAGCGGGGTAAACCACATCAGCCCCCAACCCCAGAATGCGGATAGACCGCTCCCGGCCATGGCATGGACTGCCGCCTTTTGCGACCAGAGGAACTTGATGGTTTCGGCGACAGTCGGGGTCTTTTCATCGCTAACCGCGTCGAGCCGGCCGCGCTCCGGCTCCTTGATCGTGACCATGATTATCAGCGCCAAGATGACCCCGGGAATGCCAAGCACCAGAAAGGCCGCGCGCCATCCGTGCAAGGTGGAAACATAGCCCGCGATATCCGAACCCAGCCATGCACCGATTGGCGCGCCCAAGGCAAAGACGGTCATCGCCATCGAACGGCGGTCCGCCGGGAAGTAGTCGGCAATGATCGAGTTGCAGGCGGGCGTGCCCCCAGCCTCGCCGATGCCGACGCCGATCCGGGCCAGCAGCAAGTCCACATAGCCGCGCGTATATCCGGTCAGCGTTGTCATCAGCGACCAGACCGCCACCGCTGCGGCCAGAAGCGTACGGCGGTTGGTCCGGTCGCACAGCCACGACAACGGAATTCCCATCGTCACGTAAAATAACGCCAGGGGAATCCCGAGCGATGCGGCCCCTTTGTCGCTGAGGTTGAGCTCCTTGCTGATCGGACCGAGTAGGGTGGACAGCACATAGCGATCCGCGATGCTCACGGTGTATACCAGCATCATGACAAACAGCACGTACCAGCGCTGGCCCAACGTGGATACGTCGTCGACTTTCATCGGTGCTATACTCGCCATGTCATTCCCTCACTCACCAGCCAGTTTCGGTCCCAGAATATCACGCAGCGGTTCCAGCCAAGGGCTGAAATTCTTCCACTGATCGAGCCCATCACGGAAGATCGGTTGGCGAACCTGCTCGGAACTCGGCGTGCGCACGCTGCGCTTGGTCTTGTGAAACTCGATGCATCCCGCCTCGAACGGCAGGCCGCAATAACCGAGAATGCGCCGCACGCTTCCTTCGAGATCGTCGATCACGTCCTCGTGCTGCACGCGCAGCACCCGGCCGGGCAGCACCGCGTCCCAGTGGTCCATGAGCTCGATGTAGGTCCGGTAATAACGCCCGATATCCTCGATCCCGTAAGTGAATTCCTGCCCCTGCGCGAACAGTTGTTTGAAGTTGCTGAAGCAGCACGCCATCGCATCGCGCCGCGCATCGATGATTTTCGCATTGGGCAGGATCAGGTGGATCAGGCCCACATGCCGAAAGTTGTTGGGCATCTTGTCGATAAAATAGGGCCGGCCCAGGATTCGGTTGGGCATCGTGTCGGCAATGTATTGTTCGCCGAAACGGCGGATGGCCGCCGCATCGAGTTCGGGCAACACACCAGGGTAGCGCGGCTCGTCGAAGTTGAGTTCGCGGCCCTGCAATTCGTGAACGATGCGCTGGATATCGGGCAACTCTTGCGTGCCTTCGACCATGCTGTGCGAAGCAAGGATCTGCTCGATCAGCGTCGACCCTGAACGCGGCAGTCCGAGCACAAAGATCGGTGCCGGGTCATCGAGGCCCCAGCCCGCCCGTTCGGTGAAGAACGCGGCTGTGCAGACGCGCTTCTGTTCGCGCGTGTTGGTTTCGAAAAACTCGGGAATGAACCCGTTGCCCGCGCGGTGCATGGTGTTGCCTTGCTCGTACGCGGCCCAAGCTCCGGCGTAATCGGAATTGTCCTCCAGGGCTTTACCCAAGGCGAATGCGATATGGATCCGGTCGTTCTCCGCAGTCGCCGGATTGCCGAGTTGCTGACGCATCACCGCGATGGATTCAGGCTCGAAGCGATAGGTCTTGAGGTTGGCAAGGCTCCACCACGCATCGCCGAAATCGGGCCGGTCGGCGGTTGCCGCCAGGTAGGCCTCGATCGCTTCAACGGTCCTACCCTCGGTCTTGAGCGCATGGCCAAGCCAGAGGTTGAGATCGGCGCGATGGACCCGCGATTGAGGAGATTCGCCGATCGTCTCGCGCAGCATCGCGCGATAGTCCGGGATCACCCCCTCGAAATCGCCCAGCCCGACCTGGATGGTTGCCGCTTGGATGCGGTTGGCGTGATGGGCTGGATCAAGCTTGAGCAATGGCTCAAGTGCTGCCCTGGCTTCCGGGAACTTGTGCCGCGCGATCAGCACCTGGACATATTCGTGCCGTGCCTCGTTATGCTCCGGCATCATGGCCAGCATAGCGGCATAGAGCGTTTCGGCATCGTCGAGCACATTGCGCACCTGGCCGATCTGCGCGAGCAGGCGCATCGCTTCGGGATGATCCCCGACATCGAGCAGGAAGCGGCGAATCAGCATCTCGGCCTGATCGATCTCGCCGTCATAGAACAGCACTTTGGCTGTAACGATCGGCGGCGAAAGGCTGGCGAGGTGTGAGCAATGCTTCACTGCCGTGGCGGAGCTGGCCTGGTCGCCAGTCAT